>NZ_JBQCWY010000001.1:0-84055 GCF_051956955.1 Neisseria sp. P0021.S005
CCGAATCAAATCGGTTTTTTATTCCCATTCAGGGAAAGACTCTAAATTACAGAGCGTCTTTCAATGCTTTACCGGCACGGAATTTAGGAGTTTTAGCAGCAGCAATAGTCAAAGGCTCGCCAGTTTTAGGGTTGCGGCCTTGACGTTCGGCGCGTTCGCCGACGTAGAAAGTACCGAAACCGACCAGAGTAACAGTGTCGCCGTTTTTCAACGCATTGGTTACGGCATTAGTAGTAGCATCCAAAGCTTTTTGCGCAGCAGATTTGGAAATGCCGGCTTCTTGAGCAATTGCTTCGATCAATTCAGACTTGTTCACAATTAGTCCCTTCCTATCGTAAAAAATGATGAAATGCCCGAATACTCGGGGCTTAAGCACTTTTAAAGCACATACGCACTTTATAGCAATTCTGAAATTATCATGTCAAGTAAAAGATGTGGAATTGCCCTATTTTTGTGGCATTCAGGGCAAAACCACATTTTTTGCAACATCAGACGACCAACTTAATGCTTGGTTGCTTTTGTTCTTGACTTCGTCTTAGAAGTTTGCGGGGTCTCGGCAACCGCCAATTCAGCCGCCCATTGCTCAGGCTGAGCTTCCAAACCCAAAGCCAACACTTCATCAATCCATTTGACCGGATGAATGGTCAGACCGGTTTTAACATTTTCAGGGATTTCTTCCAAATCTTTGACGTTGTCTTTTGGAATCAATACATGCTTGATACCGCCGCGCAAAGCAGCCAGCAGTTTTTCTTTCAAACCACCAATCGGCAAGACTTCGCCACGCAAAGTGATTTCGCCGGTCATCGCCACGTCTGCACGCACCGGAATTTTGGTGAAGGCAGAAACCATCGCCAAAGTCATGGCGATACCTGCGCTCGGACCGTCTTTTGGCGTCGCACCTTCAGGCACATGAACGTGAATGTCTTTCTTCTCGTAAAAATCAGGCGCCAAACCCACTGATTCAGCACGGGAACGGACAACCGACCATGCAGCCGATACCGATTCTTTCATGACATCGCCCAGTTGGCCGGTGCATTGAATCGTACCTTTACCCGGCAAGGCAACCGCCTCTACGGTCAATAACTCGCCACCGACTTCGGTCCAAGCCAGACCGGTTACCTGGCCGATGCGGTTTTCGCTTTCGGCCACACCATAGTCGAAACGGCGCACGCCCAGATAGTCATGCAGATTTTTCTCAGTAACTTTAATCGCTTTAGGCTTGGCCTTGCTTACTGTTTTGGATTTGGACGCTTTTTTCTTGTCCTCATTCAAAGTAACCTGCATCACCACTTTGCGACAGATTTTGGCAATTTCGCGATCCAACGAGCGGACACCGGCCTCGCGGGTGTAGTAACGGATAATATCGCGCACCGCACTTTCATCAACCACCAACTCACCCTCTTTCACACCATTGCGCTTCATTTGTTTCGGCACAAGGTATTGCATGGCGATATTGATTTTTTCATCTTCCGTATAACCGGACAGACGGATAATTTCCATACGGTCAAGCAGCGGAGTCGGGATATTCAAGCTGTTTGAAGTGGCAATAAACATCACATCGCTCAAATCATAATCGACTTCGGCATAATGGTCAGCGAACTTGTTGTTTTGCTCAGGATCCAGCACCTCAAGCAAAGCACTGGCAGGATCACCACGGAAATCGCTGCCCATCTTGTCGATTTCATCAAGCAGGAACAATGGGTTTTTCACACCCGCTTTCGCCATATTTTGCAAGATTTTGCCCGGCATAGAGCCGATATAGGTACGGCGGTGGCCGCGGATTTCGCTTTCATCACGCACGCCGCCCAACGCCATACGCACATATTGACGGCCTGTGGCTTTGGCAATCGACTCACCCAAGGAAGTTTTACCCACCCCCGGAGGGCCAACCAGACATAAAATCGGGCCTTTGAGCTTGTCCATACGTTTTTGAACGGCCAAATATTCCAAAATGCGCTCTTTAACTTTTTCCAAACCATAGTGGTCGGCATTCAAAATCAAATCAGCCTTGGCAATATCTTTGCTGACACGGGATTTTTTCTTCCACGGCAACTCAAGCAAAGTATCGATGTAGTTGCGCACGACGGTAGATTCCGCAGACATCGGCGGCATCATTTTCAGTTTTTTCAATTCAGACAGACATTTTTCTTCAGCCTCTTTGCTCATGCCTGCTTCTTTGATTTTGTTTTCCAGCGCATCCAGCTCGTCGCGCTCGTCTTCTTCGCCCAATTCTTTCTGAATCGCTTTTACTTGCTCATTCAAGTAATACTCACGTTGGGATTTTTCCATTTGACGTTTCACACGGCCACGGATGCGTTTCTCGACCTGCATGATATCGAGTTCGGCTTCCAACTGCGCCAGCAGAAATTCCAAACGGTCAACAATGCCGGCAGTCTCCAGTACATATTGACGCTGCTCTAATTTCAGCTGCAAATGCGCGGCAATAGTATCGGCAAGACGGCTGTTGTCATCGATACTGCTGATGGTACTGATAACTTCGGCAGGGATTTTTTTGTTCAATTTCGCATATTGCTCAAATTGAGTCAGCAAGGTACGGCGCAAGGCTTCAATTTCGGGATTGTCCTTGTCGCTGTTTTCATCAATCGCCTCCACATGGGATAAAAACAGTCCGCCTGTTTCGTCAACCGTCAATGCGCGCGCACGACGGATACCTTCTACCAACACTTTAACGGTGCCGTCAGGCAGCTTCAAAACCTGCAAAACTTGGGCAACCGTACCAGTTTGGTGCAAATCTTCAGCTTTAGGGTCTTCTGTATTAGGGTCAAGCTGGGCCAACAGGAAAACCGGATCATCATTAGCCATTGCCGCCTCAAGGGCTGCAATCGATTTAGGACGACCGACGAACAGCGGCAATACCATATGCGGATACACCACGACATCGCGTAAAGGCAAGGTAGCCAGCGCACTGTATTCCTCGAAATATTTGTCTTTTGTCGGCATAGTTAGAAATCTCAATCATTGTTAAATCAGAATGTAGCTCAAAATTGGGCTGAAGCGCTCCATTTCAAGACTTGAAAACAGCTTATCCGCACCTATTTTCTAAAACATCATTTTTAATAGCCCGATATGGACGTTTACGATAAAATATATCGGATTTTGGGCCGTCTGAAAACTTTTCAGACGGCCCTGGCTAACCAAAAAAGGTAGTAAACCATGACAGACTCAACCGAAAAAAAATCATTAATTGAATTCCCTTGCACCTTTCCTGTAAAAGTCATGGGCGTGGTTCATCCGGAATTTGAATCCGCCATCTTGGAAACCGTGCGCAAACACGCTCCCGATACCGAGCCGCACCACATTACTACGCGCCCAAGCAGCAAAGGCAACTATACCGGCGCGACTGTCCATGTAAATGTTGAAAATCAAGAGCAGCTCGACAATATCTACCGCGACCTGACTTCACACGAATTGGTAAAAGTGGTGCTGTAATGAAAATCGTGCACAAAGGCTTGGTCGATTACCTGCCGACTTTCGAAGCCATGAAGGCATTTAATGCCTCGCGTGACGAAAATACCGAAGACGAATTATGGGTGGTCGAACATCCGCCCGTATTCACTCAAGGCTTGGCCGGTAAGCCCGAACACCTCCTCATCCGCGACGATATTCCCGTTGTCCAAATTGACAGAGGAGGTCAAATTACCTACCACGGTCCTGGCCAATTGGTCGTTTATACGATGATCAATTTCAAACGCCGTAAGACCAGTGTGCGCCATATCGTTTCCGCACTTGAAAACAGCATCATCGCCACCTTGGCAGAATACGGCATCGAAGCAGCCGCCGACCCCAAACGTCCCGGCGTTTATGTCGGCGAGCGTAAAATCGCTTCCCTGGGCCTGCGTATCAAAGACGGCTCCGTTTACCACGGCTTGGCGCTTAACGTGAACATGGATTTAAGTCCGTTTACCCATATCAACCCCTGCGGTTATGCCGGTATGGAAATGACCCAAATTGCCGACTTTGTCTCTCCGGCACCCGGCTTGGCAGAAGTTTCAGACAAACTGACCAAGCATTTACAGAAAGAGCTGGCATAAGGCCGTCTGAAAATATTCGACCCCAACACCATCTTTTAACTGCCCCTCTGAACCCACAAGCCCTTAGTTCATAAAGACTACAATAAGCTTTTCAGACGGCCTTTATAACGACAGAAAGAACACATCACCATGAGTGAAGAAGTAAAAAACGACCCAAAACGCGGCATCAAACTGAAAGGCGCAGATAAAACTGCACGCATTCCGATTAAAGTTGTTCCATTGGAACAAAAATTGAAAAAGCCCGAATGGATCCGCGCCAAATTACCGGGCAAGAAATTCTTTGAAATCAAAAACATTCTTCGCGAACAAAAAATGCATACCGTGTGCGAAGAAGCATCTTGTCCAAATATCAGCGAATGCTTTACCAAGGGTACGGCCACATTCATGATCATGGGCGATATTTGTACCCGCCGCTGCCCGTTCTGCGACGTTGGTCATGGCCGCCCCAATATGCTGGATCCTGACGAGCCTAAACACTTGGCCGAATCCGTTAAATCCATGAACCTGCGCTATGTCGTGATTACTTCCGTCGACCGTGACGACCTGCGTGATGGCGGCGCCCAACACTTCGCCGACTGCATCAAAGCCATCCGCGAAACCAGCCCGAATACCAAAATCGAAATCCTTGTTCCCGATTTCCGCGGCCGTTTGGACATCGCACTGGAAATCTTGGCAGAAACACCGCCCGACGTGATGAACCACAACTTAGAAACCCATCCAAGCCTGTATAAAAAAGCCCGTCCGGGTGCCAATTACCAACACTCCCTCGAGCTTCTGCGCCGTTACAAAGAAATGATGCCCCATATCCCGACAAAGTCCGGCATCATGGTCGGCTTGGGCGAAACAGACGAGGACGTACGCGAAATAATGCGCGATATGCGTGCCAACAATATCGAGATGATTACCATCGGCCAATATCTGCAACCTTCAGACGGCCACCTGCCCGTCCTACGCTATGTAACGCCTGACCAATTTAAAGTTTTTGAAAAAGAAGCATACGAATTGGGCTTTACTAATGCCGCGATCGGCGCAATGGTTCGCTCCAGCTACCACGCAGACGAACAAGCAGCCGAAGCTTTGCGTGAAACCCACGGCGGTTGCAGCCACCACTAAGGTTTAAATCATATAAGGCCGTCTGAAAAATCAGGGGACTATTTTTTCAGACGGCCTTTGTTTATGCAAAACTCTTTAGATTTTCAAAAAATAAACCTTAGTCGGGCCCTATTGAGCCAATCTTAAGTAATACAAAAAAGCGGCTAAACAGGATAAACACTGTTTGCCGCTTTTTAATTTATTTCTTTATTTTACTTCTTCAACAATTTTGCCGCTTCAATCGCGTAGTAAGTCAAAATACCATCGGCGCCAGCACGTTTGAATGCCAATAAGCTTTCCAAAATGGTTTTTTCGCCATCCAGCCAACCGTTTTGAATGGCAGCCTGAAGCATGGCATATTCGCCGGAAACTTGGTAAGCATACGTCGGTACGCCGAATTCGTCTTTGACTCGGCGGACGACATCCAGATACGGCAGACCCGGTTTTACCATAACCATGTCTGCGCCCTCTTGAATATCCAATGCTACTTCGTGCAAGGCTTCGTTAGTATTTGCAGGATCCATTTGGTAGGTTTTCTTGTCTGCCTTACCCAGATTGCCGGAACTACCGACGGCATCGCGGAACGGGCCATAGAACGCTGAAGCATATTTTGCCGAATACGCCATAATGCGCGTATGGATATGTCCGGCATCTTCTAAGGCTTCACGGATGGCAAGAATACGTCCGTCCATCATGTCTGACGGGGCAATGACTTGTGCGCCTGCATCGGCATGACACAAAGCCTGTTTTACCAAAACTTCAATGGTTTCATCGTTGAGGACATAGCCATTTTCATCGGTTAAACCGTCTTGACCGTGAATGGTGTAGGGATCCAAGGCAACGTCGGTCATGATACCCAGCTCTGGGAATTTCTCGCGCAGGGTTCGTACTACTGTCGGCACCAAGCCTTCAGGATTATAAGCTTCCTCCGCAAACTCGGTTTTGTTTTGCGTTACCACGGGAAACAAAGCCAGCATAGGAATGCCGAGCTTCAGTGCTTCTTCAGCAGTGAACAACAATTTGTCCAAACTTTGGCGTTTGACACCCGGCATGGATGGGACTGCCTCTTCCTGATTCTGGCCTTCCAATACAAAAACCGGATAGATCAAATCATCTGCCGTCAAAGTATGCTCGCGCATCAGACGACGTGAAAAATCATCTTTACGCATACGGCGCATACGGGTGTTTGAGACATAACGCGGAGGGAAATTCATAACAATTGCCTTTCAATAATGAAGTCTTAAAATCAGTCTTCGACTTGACGTATGGCTTTGACCGAACGTTTGATTTCGCTGAACGTACCGGTTTTATAACTATTACGTTCCTGTTCGGTCATACCGTTTTGATCCAATTTGGCGATATTTTTCAATGCCTCGGCATACTGGCCGTCTGAAAGTTTTTCCTGTTTGATGCGCCAACGGTTGTTCACTTCGGAAGCCGTCCATAAGCCTACTTTGTTGTAGTAGAACAAAATGCTTGCCGCCAGCGTCTTCATATCGCTGTCGGGTTTGGCACTGCCGATACTGCGGCCGATACGGTTATTACGTTGATCGACTGCCTGGTCGGCAAGGTAGCGGCTGAAGTAGTCGTCTTTACCTTCTCGCAACTCCATATCCGTCAGACGCGCATTACCTGCTTTTTCTGCAATAATGCTGTCGAATTTAGAAGCAATCGCCGCCTGCCACAATGCTTGGCGTACGGCATTGACCTGTGTTCCCCTGCTGTCGCCGTTTGCTTTGTCGTCCAAACCTGTACGCTCGGCAAAGCGTGTGGCATTACTGGTCATATTGATTAAGCCTTCGTCTTCCATCCCGATAACTTGGGCGGCCACGGGATGGTTAAGCGCGAATTGAGCCATTTTACTGCGGCGGCTTTGATCTTCCTGATACGATTGGCAACCGGACAATACCAGCATGCCGAAAACGGCGCATTGAATGTGTTTTTTAATATGTTTCATGATGTAACTATCGATATTATTGTGTGAGTTCAACTTCTTTGTTTAACATAGAAACGCCCGTAAGCGCAAAATAATTTCCACACGGCCAAATCAGCGCATGAATGGCTATTTTATAATAAAAATAAGGCCGTCTGAAAACTTTCAGACGGCCTGAGTATTTTTAACCCAGTAAGCTGCGAATCTGCGGCCAATAAAACAGGCAGGCTATCGAGCAAATAGCAATACTGATACCGGCTGCATTAATGCTGCTGATTTTTTCCTTAAATATTGCCGCACCGATCAGCGTACCCAAAACAATCACGCCAATATTCATACCGGCAAAGACCAAGGTTGGATTATCCTTCATGATTTGGTGTGCCGAGATGTAGGTAACAATATTCAAAAAGTTCAGACAGCCCAAAATCATACCGCCCACTATGCCCTCTTTGGTCCATTTGCTTCCTTTGGCAAACAGGTAGCCAAACATCAAGATACCGGCCAAACAAAACGCCACCAGCAAATTACCGGCAAAAGCGGTACCGCTTTTCGCCACTTGTTTGAACAAAATATCGATGACGCCGTAGCCGCACCAGACGCTCAAAAGCAGCATTACTTGCGTGCTGAAGCCGCCGGATTTCTTGCCGCCATCGCTTTTCCAAAGCAAGAAAAACAGTGCCGTAAATGCCAATACCAAACCGATCAGACGGCCTTCGGTCAACTGCTCATGGAAAAGCGTGAATGAAGCGACAATCGGCAGAAACAGCGATAAGCGTTGTGCCGCGTCCGATTTGACGATACCTGCCGCATCTACGGATTTGCCCATAATGACAAACACGCTTGGCAGCAATATGCCCAAGGCCGCAAAAAGCCACCACGTCGGTAAAAATACCTGCGGATTGCTCAAATCGGGTTTTAACACCAGCATGGTCAAAGTGACGGCAACGATATAATTCACCGCCACCGCCTGCTCGATATTGATTTTTTGCTTGCGCGCCACTTTCAGCAAGACAGACACCAACACGCTGCAAACGATACTTGCCAATAAATATGCCATGCTTTAAAACCATCCTTGATTGGAAACAGGCTTATCTTCATTCAGTTTAATCAGTCCGACGACTACACGGTAAATAAACCAAATGGCAGTTACCAATAAAATCAGCCAACCAATTAAGATCAGTGTAGTAAAAGTTCCCAAAACCGTACCCACTAAAGACACCCAAAATGTCTTAATCAAATAATCGATATGACTGGCGTAAATACTGCCTTGAGCCTCATCGCGTTTAACATACGCCATAATCACACCGACAACGGGGGTAAACAAAATCAATAAGCCCACAGCATATGTAACATAAGCAATAAAAACATAGTTTTTTACGTCAGAGCTGGGCGTGTTGACCACATTTGTCGCCGTATTATTGAAGCTGTTGTCTTTGGCTTCCTGACGCTCGTACTGCATAGCCGCATCATAAGCCAAACGTTTTTCCGGATGAGACAATACTTCAAACGCCTGTCCGATGGCTTTGAAACGCTCCGCATCTTTCTGAATATCCGGATTGGCCACCAATTTGCCGTAAGCTTCGCGGATAACGTTGATATCCGCATCCTGAGATACACCCAAGATTTCGTATAAATTCACTTGTTCCATCTGTATTCCCCTCCTTTACGCGTCCACTGCAACATGAACATCTTGCGGATTAAGCGTCCGCAGGTTTTCAGGCTTCATGCCTACGATAAACCCACGTTTGCCGCCATTGATAAAAATCTCGTCCAAAGCCCAAATACTTTCTTCCACATAAACCGGCAACGCGGTTTTCATACCGAACGGCGACGTCCCGCCGACCAAATATCCTGTCCATTTCGCCGCCTGATCTGCCGTTGCCGGTTCGATGTGTTTCAAACCCAGTTCGCGCGCCAGATTGCGGGTGGAAATATGTTTGTCACCGTGCATTAAAACAACCAAACCTTTTTTATGCTCATCCTGCAAAACAATCGTTTTGATGACCTGATGCTCGGGCTTGCCCGTACATTCGGCAAAACGCGCCGTACCACCATGTTCTTCATATGCGTAAACATAAGGGACAAAATCGATTTTCTTACTGCGTAAAAAGCGTACTGCCTGCGTAACCGGATATTCTGCTTTACTCATGGGTTGTTTTCCGCCATCCTTTTCAGACAGCCCCTCTTAAATGTGGAACGTAAACAGTCGCAATGTTACCATACCTTCTTTTTGAAATCAGGAGACAACATGGACATCCGCTATCTTGGCACAAACAAACGCTATTCGGAAGCCGTCGTGGCCAACGGCTTGGTTTTCCTCTCCGGCATGGTTCCCGAAAATCCTGAAGCCGATGCCAAAGCGCAAACTGAAAATGTTTTGGCGCAAATCGATTCATGGCTCACCCAATGCCAATCCAACAAAGCCCACATTTTAGAAGCCACCATCTATCTGCCCGATATGAACGACTACGCCGCTATGAATGAAGCCTGGGACGCATGGACAGCGCCCGAACGCGCTCCGGCCCGCGCCTGCGTGGAGGCGAAACTGGCTTCGCCCGACTGGAAGGTTGAAATCAAAATCACCGCCCTTCAAATCAAATAAAGCACAAATATCAGGCCGTCTGAAAACGCCGCTTCAACCAAGCAGGCGCAGTTTTTCAGACGACCTTTATTCTTTTGCGGTACAATACCGCCCTTAAATTTTTCTATTATTTCAAAGCACAAACAGCCATGTCCAAAAAAACCAAGCAAGAATTAGAAAACAACAAACTCAGCAAACGCCTGCGCCACGCTGTCGGCGATGCGATTAACGATTTCAACATGATCGAACCGGGCGACAAAATCATGGTCTGCCTCTCAGGCGGCAAAGACAGCTACGCCCTTTTAGACATTCTGCGCCAGCTTCAAGCCAGCGCGCCGATTGATTTCGAACTGGTCGCCGTCAATCTCGACCAAAAGCAGCCGGGCTTCCCCGAAGAAGTATTGCCAACCTATCTCGAAAGCATCGGCGTTCCCTATAAAATCGTTGAAGAAGACACTTATTCCACCGTCAAACGCGTGTTGGACGAAGGCAAAACGACTTGTTCGCTGTGCAGCCGCCTGCGCCGCGGCATCCTCTACCGCACCGCAAAAGAATTGGGCTGCACCAAAATTGCCTTAGGACACCACCGCGACGACATTCTTGCCACTATGTTCCTGAATATGTTCTACGGCGGCAAACTCAAAGCCATGCCTCCCAAACTAGTCAGCGACAACGGCGAACACATTGTCATCCGTCCTCTGGCGTATGTCAAAGAGAAGGACTTGATCAAATACGCCGAGCTGAAGCAATTCCCAATTATTCCATGCAACCTCTGCGGCTCTCAGCCCAACCTGCAACGCCAAGTCATCGGTGACATGCTGCGCGATTGGGACAAACGTTTCCCCGGCCGTATTGAGTCTATGTTCTCCGCGCTACAAAACGTCGTTCCATCACATTTGGCCGATACCGAACTTTTCGACTTTGTCGGCTTGGAACGCGGTCAAAGCCTGAAACACGGCGGCGACTTGGCATTTGACAGCGAAAAAATGCCGGAACGTTTCTCCGACGGCAGCGAAGAAGACGAAAGCGAAATCAAAATCGAGCCGCAAAAAGCTGAACGTAAAGTCATCAATATTTTGGCAAACAAACCCAAAACCTGCGGTTTATAATTCCATTTAATTTTCAGACGGCCTTTTGGTAGCTATTTACCGAAAGGCCGTCTGAATATTCATATTTGAAATTTTTTCTATTCTTTTTTATCTATTCTTTCCCTGACAAACCGTGCAGCAGCAACCCCAATATATCCTGCGGCAGCTTTTGTGGTGCAGCGGTATAAAGTGCAGTCAGTTGCGGATGGTGCATCAATATATCTGCCTGACGGATGAACAGGTCAATGAGCTCCACCGGCAAATCGGGCTGAATCAGGCGGCGTTGTTGTAGAGTATGGAAGAAGCCGCGCATAAAAGCGTATTTTTCTTCGTTCAATTCGTGGAAAAATCGCTCCAGCTCCAAATCGGTGTTCTCTTCAATGTCGCGCAGGAAAGCGGCGGAATAAAGTTCTTCAAACGATTGTTTTTGCAAGACAAACACAGCCTCGGCGGCTTCGCGCAGGCTGCATTGCCGTTCAAGCAGATTTTCAAATTCGGCACGGACGCGGTTTTTCTGCTCGGTAACAATTTCCTGCAAGAGTGCGTTTTTACCGCTGTAATATTTGTAAAAAGTGACGCGGCTGACGCTGGCCTCGGCGCAGATACTGCCTACGAATACGGCGGAAAAGCCATGTTCGCGGAATAGGCGGCGGGCGGTGTCGGCGATGGTTTGTTGTTTGCTGGCAGTCATGACGGTAAGAAGATTTTGATTTTGTTCATAAAGGTTTTTCATTAAAGTTATCCGCAAGTCGGATACTCATCATATTTCCCCACAGCGGCAATGGCAATATAACGGCTTTCAGACGGCCTCTTTCCTTATCCTTCCGCTCCGCCCTACGAATGAGGACTATCGGATGCTTGGCAGGCCAAATTCATGAAGATTACAGAATCTGCCTCCTCCAACCTTCTCCCAAAAATAGGAGAGGGATTTTTTTGGATGATTCACAAGATAAGAGGGAAGTAAAGTGAATGATAAACACTTGCATTCCTGTTTCTTATTTCTTATACTTTACATTAATAGTTTGTTTTATGTAAATGTGTAAATACAAATATTTGCATACTGACGGAGCAATTGGATTACCTGATGTTCAATCCACCCCGACGTATGCCGTCTGAAAGGATAAGGAAATGCAGAAACACACCCTCCGCCGCCTCCCCCTATTGATTGCCGCCGCTTTCGCCTCCGAATGGATTTATGCCACCGATGCGGTGCAAGATGCGGAACAGGTGCAGTTGGAAGAAGTCGTCGTCACCGGCGAACGCACCAACCGCAACGGCTTTGAAACCGCCACGTCCAACCGCGTTTTCTCCACGCCGAACATCGACCGCAGCGGCCACAATCTTTCCGCAACCGACCTGATCAAACAGACTGTGAACACGGTGGACTTGGGCAGCGGCAACGATTTGCCGACCGTGCGAGGCGTGGACGGCTCCGGCCCTGCCGTCGGCGCGGTAGCGTTCTTTGCGGGCACGCGGCCGCGCCTGAACCTGTCCATAGACGGCCGCTCCGCCACTTACAACGAATACGCCTTCGGCACGCAATCGCTGTGGGACATGCAGCAGGTGGAAGTCTTGCGCGGGCCGCAAAGCCATGTGCGCGGGCAGAACGCGGTGGCGGGCGCGGTGGTGATGCGTTCCAAAGACCCGACCGACGAATGGGAAGGCGCGCTACGCTTGGGTTTGGGCAACCAGAAAACGCGCAACATCGCCGGCGTAGTGTCCGGCCCGATTGTGAAAAACAACCTTGCCTTCAGATTGAGCGCGGAACGGCAGCAACGCGAAAGCTACGAGCCGTTCGTGTCCTACGAGCCAACCGGCAATCCGCGCCGCGTGGAAAACACCAACGTGCGCTTCAAACTTCTGCTCACGCCCGAAAACCATCCCGATTTTTACAGCCGCCTGACGCTGAACCACATCCGTTCGCGCGCGCCGCAAAACGAAATCATGGGCAACACTGCCAGCCGCCGTTTTTTAAAAGAAAAACCCGTGTTCGTAACCGGCTCGACATCGGGCATCTGGGACGTATCGTGGCAGCTTAACGACTATCTGAAACTGGAAAACAAACTGGTTTACGGCCGCTACCACAACGAGCGGCTGCACCTGCCAATGACCGTCAGCCCGCAAGGCGTGCCCGCCGAACTAAAAGGCCGCGAACTGCAATGGGAGCCGGTATTGCATTTTTCAAACAAAGGCCGTCTGAAAGGCCTTGTCGGACTGCACTACTTCCGCAGCAAACAAGACGAATGGGTGGACATCCGCAGTGTCGGCGGCCGCAACACCTTTGACGACCGCAACAGCGTACGCGCCCTGTTTGCCGAAACCACATACAGCCCCAGCGAAAAATGGGACATCACGGCCGCCGCCCGCCTTGAAAAAGAAACGCACAAAAGAAGCGGCGGCAGCGGCGCACTGCACCTTAATTTAGACAAAGGCCAGACCGTGTTCCTGCCCAAAATCGACATTGCCTTCAAACCCACCGACCAATGGGTCAGCGGCATCAAAGCCGCACGCGGCTACAACCCCGGCGGCGCGGGCATCACCTTCGGCCGCCCCGTCGTAACCTACACTTATGAACCCGAATATGTGAACAACTACGAGTGGTACACCCGCTGGCGCAGCGCAGACCGCCGCCTGCAACTCTCCGGCAACCTGTTCCTGAACCACTACCGCGACATGCAGCTCCCCTTCTATCTCGGTACCAACTCCGTCGTCATCCGCAACGCCAAAAAAGTCCATACCTACGGCGCGGAACTTGCCGCCGACTGGCAGGCGACCGACAGCCTGAAACTCACCACCGGACTGGGGCTGCTCAACACCAAAATCAAAAGCTATCCCGACAGCGGCATCGAAGGCAACAAACTCGGCCGCGCGCCCAAATACACCGCCAACATCGGCGTGAAATACCTGAACGACAAAGGCTGGGAAGCCGGCGGCGACGTGCGCTTCTACGGCGGCTACTACTCCGCCGCCGATAATGCCGAATCGGGCAAAATCGGCGCATACAACCAAGTCAATCTCTACACCGCCTACAACTTCAAACAAGGCCGCGTCTCACTCTACGCCGACAACGTGCTCAACCGCCGCCAACCCATATTCATTTCCAGCGCCGACCGCCAAGACGCGCTCTACCAACGCCCCAGAAGCGTGGGCGTGAGTGCGGAATGGAAGTTTTAAATGAAGCTGAAATGATAGAGGCCGTCTGAAAAAACATAGGTCGGACATTTATGCCCGGCCTACCGTTTATTCCTCCAAAACACCCAAAGGAATCCCATGCACTACTTCACCCCCGCCAAAACCCTGCCCGAAGGCACCATCTACCTGACCGACCTGACCCACGTCGCCGACTTCGCCGGCTGGCTGACCGAATTCGAAACCCTGTTAAACCAAAACCCCCGCTTCGCCACCGTCTGCACCCCGATGCGGCGGCAGGTAAGCGACGAACAGCGCATTGCCGACCGTAAAACTTACATCGAATGGATAAAGGCACATCGGCCGCAACTGTCCGAACGCTGCGCCGCCATGCTCCTTATCGAACCCGACGCGGCACAACTGGCGTTATTCCGCGAACAATCGTCCAAACTCGGCCCCGCGCTGGGCGTGAACTACATCGTTGAAGCAGATGAAACAACCGCCCTACTTCGCGCAGAAGAAGCGTTGAAGGCCGTCTGAAAAGATACTAAACCTATTTAAATACAAATCAAGTATTACCACCCAATATGTTCAGACGGCCTTGTCCCTTTATTTGCCTCATCTTCAAAAGAATCATGTGATGTCCGACAATCAGACTTCCCCAAACTCACGCGACTGGCTGCTGCTTATCGGCGGCAGCACTTACAAATTCACGCTAACCGGTTTTTATCTGGTCGCACTGGTCGCTATTTTGAAAAATCACGGTTATAGCCTGAATCAACTGAGCTGGATTCATTTAATCGGCAGTATCGAAGCAGCGAAGGTATTGTTTGCCGCACTGATGGAACGGCGGCCGGCGGGGCGGTTTCGCGGCTGGCTGCTGGCGGCGACGCTGGGACTTTCGGCAGTGTTCGGGCTGATGGCCTGTACCGACATAACGCAGAACTTCGCGCTGCTTTTGACCTGCTGCGTACTGCTCTCGGCGATGTCGGCGGTGTACGGCTGCGCGATGCTGGGTTTGTCATGCATCGTCCTGCCGCACCGCGAACGCGGTTTCGGCGGCGTGATTCAAACGATGGCCGCACGCGGCGGCAAAATGATCGGCGGCGCGCTGGTATTGTGGCTGTATCAGGAATACGGACAGACGGCGGCGGCTGGCTTTATGCTGGCGTTCAGCCTGCTGATGTTGCTGCAACTCTTGTACTACCGCGAGCCGGAAAGTCCGACTGCGCAAGGTAGTTGGACGGCGTTGGCAACGCGGCTAGTTTCTTTTTGGCAGCAACCTGAAACGGGCTGGCGGTGGCTGGTTTTGCTGTTTGCCGTTGCCGTACCGTATGCGTTTATGGCGGCAACCTTTGTGCCCAAGCTGGCGGATTTGGGCTTCAACCCGAAGCAGACGGGCGGGATTCTGGCGGTGGGCATTCCTGTTGCCTGCCTGATTGTAACGCCGCTGTCGGGCTGGTTTTCGCGCAATTATCCGCGCCGCAAACTCGTATTCCTGCTCTACGCGCTGCAACTGCCGCTTTTGGTGTCCATGACCGCCATCGATACGCTCGCACGTGCCCACCCTTGGCTGCCGCCCGCGCAAATCATCGCCCTGAGCCTGAGCTACACGCTGCTGCTGCCGGTGATACTGGCGTTGGTGATGGACAAATCAGACCGCGCCACCGCTGCACTCGACAGCAGCCTGCAATTTTCCGTCGTCCTGCTCGGCAGTTACGCAGCCGGTTTCGCCGCCCTACGGCTGGCAAAGGCTATTGGTTATACAGATGCGTATTGGGTTGCAGTGTACTTAGCCGTATTGGTAGGCCTGCTTTTATATTTGAATAGAAATTTATTCAATCATTCAGAACATGATTCACAATAATTCGCTTAGATATTTATCCATCAATTTTAATTGAGCGCGCCTCCGGATAATTTTTCATTTTATTGCACAATCTCTCATGAAAATATAACAAAACGTGCCCATAATACTGCCGTTATTACACTCTTAAATTTAAAAGGAACCTCATGACTGCTGTTCTCATCGTTCTCGGCTTGATCGCCATTGTTGTCGGTATTTTAGGCACTATTTATCCTGCCTTGCCCGGATTGGGTTTGATGTTTGGTGGTGCATGGCTGTTGGGTTATGCCGGCGATTATCAAGTGTTTGGCTCGGGTACGCTGACCTTTTTGGCTATCGTTGCCGTATTCGGTACTGCAATGGACTATGTGGCGGGCGCATTGGGTGCAAAATATACCGGCGCAAGCAAAACCGCAGTTTGGGGTGCATTTATCGGCGGCATCGTCGGCGCATTCTTTTCCATTCCCGGCTTGTTGCTCGGCCCGTTGACCGGTGCGGCCATCGGCGAATTTATGGCACGCAAAGACACTTGGCAGGCAGGCAAAGTCGGTATCGGTACGTTTATCGGCTTCATCATCGGCACCGTGGCCAAAATCGGCTGCGCCTTGACCATCGCACTGACCATCCTGTTTGTTTGGTTGGCCTCGTTGTTCTAAGACAAAACATTAAAGGCCGTCTAAATTTCAAGCATTCAGACGGCCTTTTCATTTCACTGTTTATTTGCCGCAGCAGGCTTTGTACTTTTTACCGCTACCACACGGGCAAGGATCGTTGCGCCCCACTTTTTCGCCTTCGCGGCGGACGGTTTGCGGCTTATTGATGATGGCCTGCCAGTACCAGTAAATATCAAGCAGGACATGCGGCAAATCAGATTCCAGCTGGGTCAGCTCTTTTTCATTCAGATGCAAGATGACTTCGCCGTTTTCCTCATCGTCATAGATACCGCCCAAAGCCATAATCGGATAGAACAAATCTTCAAACTCTTCCTGATCGACTGCTTCAAACCAATCGGTAGGCACAATATCCAGTGCGTAAAGATAGGCGTTACACCAAGTGTAGAAATCCGGATTGCCGGCTTCATCTTCATAAAACCACAAATCAGGCAAAATCTTCTCGTCGAGCTTCATGCGCATATCAGCAGCCATTGCCATTACCAAACGCTCGATTTCGGTGCGCTCTTTAGCATCAAACAAAGATTCTTCACCCAAAATCTCAGGCAGCCAGTTGGTCGGGTTCAAAGCATCCGGACCGCTCAATAAAGCCATCATAAAACCTTGAACCTCATCACAACGCATGGTGTTGTGGGCTTCGGATTTGGCATCCAGCAATTCCATCAAGCGGCTGCGTGCCGCTTCATCAAAAGTCAGTATTTGCATTTTTGTTCCTTAAAATAAAATCGTATTATTGTTTTCAGACGGCCTGGGCATGGATACGCTGCCGCATTTGTTCAAACAGACAAACCGTCGCCGCCATCGCGACATTCAAGGATTCGGTTTGCCCCAACATGGGAATTTTGACACAGGCATCGGCCTTCTCTTTTACCGTTTCACTCACGCCGCTGCCTTCGTTGCCAAACACCCAAGCACAGGGTTGACTGAGGTCCATCTCATACAAACCGATATTGCGACCGCCCAAGGCAGTTGCCCAAATTTGATGCTGATACGTTTCCATCCAAGCTGATAATTCCACTCGGCTGAAAATAGACAGCAGAAAATGCGCGCCCATCCCCGCTCGCAACACTTTGGGCGACCAGATATCCACGGAATCATTGCTGCACACAATTTGCCTGACTCCGGCAGCCGCTGCGCTGCGCAAAATCGTCCCAGCATTGCCTGGGTCTTGTACCCGCTCCAATACCACGCAATCGCCGTCTGAAGGCAAGCCTGCCTGCTGCGGAATATCAATCCAAGTCATCACATCATCGGCATCGGTCAGACTGGTGATTTTAGACAGCGCTTCGTTACCGACCCAAGTAATCAATCCCTCGTCCAACTGCGCCGTAATTTCTTGAATTTCAATATGTTGCTGTTTCTTTTCAGGCAGATAAACCTGTTTGGGCGTACCTCCGCTTTGCAAATAAGTTTGCAGCAAATGTACGCCTTCCAATACGGTTTCACCGCTTTCACGCCTTGCTTTGGCCTGCGTCAGCAGACGGAATAAATGTTTGAGCTGTTCGTTTTGAGCAGAGGTAATCAGTTTCATGGAGCGCATTATAACTGTTTTGACTTCGTTGAAGCTATGCTTTCAGACGGCCTAACGGTTTTACTACGAAAATAAAAAACCCTTGCAATAAAGCAAGGGTTTCACATGATTTCATTTTTTACTGCACAACAGTCTGCTGCTCATTTTGCTGCTCGGTGCGAACAGTAGGACGGTTTTCAAGTTTGCCGTCTTTTGCCGCATTCGGTACAACAGTCTCGCCAGGCTCAGAAGCCGCTTTATCACTAGGCGTACCGCTTACCGGAATGATATTTTGGGCAGGCTGAGTATTAGACTTCTCTGCAACCGGCATAGCGTCACGAGAAGATTGCGGTGTAAATTGCCATACTGCAACAGCAATCGCACACACACTGGCAGCAGCTGCGAAGAATTTGAAGAAGCCGCTATTAGCCGCTTCACGCTGGGCATATTTTTCCTGTTTGCCTTCAGCTTCGGCTTGAGGCACTGTAAATGCTTTGCTTTGCATGGTTTCACCGGCAACACTTGCCGCTGCACCCTGACGGATACAGTCGCCGATAATGTGGTACTCATGCCAAGCGCGCATAGCTTCCTCGTCTGCCAATACGGCATCCAGCATCTCATCAGTCAATGCTTCACCGTCCATCAATGCAGACACATACTCCAATGCTTTATTTGTTTTTTCGTTCATTTTTATTACCACCTTTGATCTTCAGAAGTATCCAACAGCGGCCGCAAATCTTTTGCAATCAGTTCACGCGCTCTGAAAATACGCGAACGTACAGTACCTATCGGACAATCCACTACCCGAGCTATTTCTTCATAAGACAAGCCATCCATTTCCCTAAGCGTAATGGCTTGACGCATATCGTCTGGCAGTTGCGCAATGCTTGCTTCGACGGTCTGCAAGATTTCCCGATTCATCATTTCAGCTTCCGGCGTATGGTAATCCGCAATCTGATCGGTTAAATCAAGAACATCTCCCTCCTCATTGGCTGCTTCCGAACTGACAAAAAACTGGCGACCCGAAGTGGTCAGAAAATTCTTTGCCGTATTGATACCGATACGGTACAGCCATGTATAAAACGCACTCTCACCGCGAAAATTAACCAGCGCACGATAAGCCCTAATCATTGCTTCTTGGGTTACATCGTGCACTTCATGCTCATCCTGAATAAAACGGGAAATCAGTCTGTTTAGCCGACGCTGATACTTGGACATCAGCATCTCGAATGCCTTATGGTCACCTTTCTGCGCGCGCTCCACCAAAACTTGATCTATTTGGCGATCGTTCATACCCAACCTTTAATCGTTTTACTGCTTTAAACCAAAAAATAGTAAAGCGTGCTGTGCACAATAAAGACAGCATCGCTTTGAAATAGTTCCACAAGATTACATTTAATCGCAAAAGTTTATTCGTGCAGATGCTCTAACATAAGCTGTATTGCTTATTATATATACACTTAGCACAAGTAGTTAAATTACTAATACTTACTAAATTTAAAGTTATTCTCTTTACTTTTCTGCTATATATTTGACCAACTTTTCATGAACAGGCAGATAGCCTTCGCCTATTTGAACATCGCTTCCCACCCGAAGATTAACAACAGCAAGGCACTTGTTGCCCATACTTAGGATAATCGGCCAATATTTACGGACGAGTGGCACAATATGACACTCTTGCAATAGTTTTTCGACTGATTTTTCCCTCTGTCCCGACTGAATCACATCACCTTTGACCACACTTCTAAGTACCGCCGGCTTCTCCAACTCCTCTTCCGACAAACCTCCCTTAAACGGTAATAAAACAAAACCATTTTCGAGCAAAATATCTTTCAGACGGCCTTGAACTTCCCTGCCATTACACCAAGGCAGTTTTTGAAACTCACTTTCCTGACAAACAAACAGCTTGTCCCGATATGCGACCAGTTCCCCATCTGGCAAATTCAACTGCGCCTGATCAGCGGTTTCCAATACTCGGGCAAAATCGGCAATACTGTGATAAGAAGGCAATGATTCCGTTTGCTTTCGCAAAAAATACCAAAGCAGTCGACGACGCAAAAGCGGCGTACATTGCCTCCACAGGCTGATGCTGAATATTCCGTTTGGACTAATGCGCTGGTATTCAGACTCAATCAATTCATCTAAAAGCTGCAAATCTTCCTGCAATAATCGAACATTGGCACAAATTTGCTGCTCAAAATTCGGAATACGCTGCTGCCATTGCGGTAAAGCCTGATTTCTCATCCAATTGCGTAAATAGCCGGAGTCTTCATTACTTTCGTCTTCAACAAAAGATAATCCCCACTGTTGCGCATACTCAGCCAATTCCTGACGAGAAAATGCCAAAAGTGGTCGCCAGATTTGAATTTCTTCATTTAAATTACGCCATACAGGCATGGCTGCCATACCGCGTAATCCGCCCCCGCGCACAGCCGACAACATAAATGTTTCGATTTGATCATTGTGGTGATGGGCCAAAACAATAATTTTCCTCAGGCCGTCTGAAAATGCCTGATATCGGGCAGCCCTAGCTGCCGCTTCCAAACCTTTTCCTTGGTTTTGCACATTAACGCGGCACACCCGCAAGGCAACATCCAGACGCTGACAATAATCCTGACAAAATTTTGCCCAACTGTCGGCATTGGTGCTTAAACCGTGATGAACATGAACGGCACGCAAATCAAAATGGCGAAATTCGCGCATCCGATGCAAAAGATGCAGCAGGACGACAGAATCTAATCCGCCACTCAAGCCAACTTCAAAAACAGTATGGTTCGGCAAATCAGGAAAAGCTGTTTGAAAACTTTTAAATAGGGAATCAGGGGATACTTGCGACATTTCAGACGGCCTGAAATTGTGAATGACTCAAAAATAGAACACAAAAAAAGCAAGCAGCGACATCTGCTTGCTTTTTCAGCAGTCAAACTTATTTATCGGTAAATTTACCGTAAGCCATGATGCGGTCAAAACGGCGAGAAAGCAAGTCAGGCATGGTCATACTTTGCGCTTCGCTTAATTGCTGCTCCAAAACGGTTTTAACGTTTTTCATCGTGGTTTCAAAATCACGGTGTGCGCCGCCCAAAGGCTCATCAATCACTTTGTCGATGACATCCAATTCTTGCAGGCGTTTGGCGGTAATACCCAATGCTTGCGCGGCATCTGCTGCTTTTTCAGCAGTTTTCCAAAGAATAGAGGCGCAACCTTCGGGAGAAATCACCGAATAAGTCGAGTATTGCAGCATATTAACATAGTCGCCGACAGCCACTGCCAACGCGCCACCCGAACCACCTTCGCCAATGATGGTGCACAATACCGGCACATGCAGGCGGGTCAGTTCGTACAAATTACGGCCGATGGCTTCAGACTGGCCGCGTTCTTCTGCACCAATGCCCGGATACGCGCCTGGTGTATCGACAAAGGTCATAACTGGAATATTGAATTTTTCGGCAGTCTTCATCAAGCGCAATGCCTTACGGTAACCCTCAGGACGCGGCATACCGAAATTACGGCGGATTTTTTCTTTGGTATCGCGACCTTTTTGATGGCCGATAACCATCACGCTTTGGCCGTTGAAACGCGCCAAACCGCCGACAATGGCATGATCGTCAGAATAATGGCGGTCGCCATGCAACTCTTCAAAATCGGTAAAAATACCGTTGATGTAGTCCAAAGTATAAGGACGTTGCGGATGGCGGGACACTTGTGAAATTTGAGCCGGAGTCAGCTTGCTGAAAATTGACTTGGTCAACTCGCTGCTTTTCTTTTGCAGTCTGGCAATCTCGTCGGAAATATCAACGGCAGATTCGTCTTGTACGAATCGCAACTCGTCAATTTTATTGGTTAATTCGGCGATGGGTTGTTCGAAGTCCAAAAAAACGGGTTTCATAAAACAAAGCTCTCGGTAACGGTTGCTGACATGATACGCTAATCAGACGTATTTGACAGCATTTCTCAAAGGGAAACTGCCATCTTTTGCAATAAAAAATCTTTCAGACGGCCTTTAACAAAGAAATAGTATATCTGCACTAAACTCATGAAGTGCCGTATCTTATGATAAACTTCAATTCAGTTCAATCATTTCAAACAGGCTATGAAAAACGATCATGACAATTCGTCCATGCGCTTGGACAAATGGCTTTGGGCCGCGCGCTTTTTCAAGACCCGCGCGCTGGCACAAAAACATATTGAGCTGGGCAGGGTTTTGGTAAACGGCTCAAAGGTGAAAAACAGCAAAAATATTTCTGCCGGCGACACCATCGACATGACTTTGAACTCCCTTCCCTACAAATTCAAAGTTGCCGCGCTCAATCATCAACGCCGACCGGCACCGGAAGCGCGTTTACTCTACGAAGAAGACATGAAAACGGCTGCCGAACGCGAAGCTCAAAAACAGCTCGACCAAGCCAGCCGCATCAGTGCCGCTTATCCGGACGGACGCCCAACCAAACGCGACCGCCGCCAGCTTGACCGTATGAAACGCGATAGCTGGTAAGCGTCGAATCCATTATTTCAGACGGCCCCATATCCATGCCGTCTGAAAACCAAAAACAGGCAGGACATCCTGCCTGTTTTTTATTTGTAATGATTAAAATTTATATTCTAACTGACCACGAATAACGTTTACATCCTGCTTATCCGTGCCGACAGTAGGTGTAACCTGTTTACCGGCCAAATAGAAGCCTTTGAGTTTCCAGTTTTTCCAAGGAATATAGGTCGCACCGATTTGCACGCCTTGGACGTTTTTGCTGTAATCCTCAACAGAAGAGACACCGGACAACAAACCGACACGGCGGTAGTTCAAGAATACGTCGTAAGAATTGCGGACGTTCCAGTCGGCCAATTTATAGCGTACTTCAGTGAACACGCCATCATTTTTAATTTTTTGTCCGGCATCATTATAGGCTTTGATATTGGACTTGCTGACTGCGGCCATCCAATGCCAATCGTCATTAAACTTGATATCCGTACCGATTTCTCCAAAGACCGCATTTTTCTTCGCACCGCGTACATCGATGTCTTTCATGTAGCTGACCGTTGCGCCGACGTTGATATTCTCATTTACAGGCAACACGCTTTGAACTGCGGCAAAATGTCTGCGACGGCCACCAATGCCCCATGTGTTGTCGTTTAGATTGCCAGTACGGCGGCCCGCATAGATTTTGGTAGGCAGGGTTTTATTGTCGAAGAAGATTTCGCCGCCGGTTACTTCGGTATCCCATACGCGGCCGTATGAAGAGAACGCACCAAATTTACCGACACGCGCTTTAATATTGTTGTACAAAGTACCTTCGGCATACAGTTTATTCACCGGCACATCATGATCGCCGTTGAACTTACCGGTTTCCAAATCGATATTCGGCTCGATTTGGGCAACCAATTTCCAATCTTTATACAGTTTTGCGCGTAACCAAAACTCCGCATTAAAGTTGGCATTGGTATCTTCAGGCGTCGGATTAACGCTGCTGTTGTTGGCATTGATGTCTTTGGTATCCGCACGCACGCGCAAACCACCATTTATAGTCAATAAATCATTGAAAATACTGATTTTATCGTCATCTTTGCGAATAATACTGCCGGAATTGACGTAATCGTTGGTGGTGGACAAAGCCGCCGCATCACGTCCGCCATCAGCATTCTCTGCCAAAGAATAAGACGATGAAGCCAATAAAATACAGGTTACAATCAGTTTGGTTTGAAATTTCATGCCGACTCTCCAAAAGAAGGTATTGAAAGTGAAGTATTCGATAAAGCGTACAAAATTATGAATTTCGTATAAATTATTCATTTTATTTACTAATTATTTTTATCGTATGTAAATTAGTGTAATCAGTCAAGCAGATTTAAACGCTTTATCCTCTTTCAGACGGCCTCTTGATTCAGGTCAAACAGAATCCTGCTCATCAAGCTGTTCAAACTGCCATTCCAAGGCATCGGCCAATGCCGTCCTGCGTTTTTGATGGCATCCCACAGCCTGACATAATTCCTCCGCATTTTCCCAAAACACAAAACGTTCACGCGCACGGGTAATGGCTGTGTAAAGCAGAGCCTTATCCAAACCTCGGGCTTCTTCTTCGCTTTCCGTCGTTGCAGGCACTGACGGGGGCAACAGCCATACTTCCCGATATTCCGAACCTTGGCTCTTATGCACCGTCATGGCAAAAGCCGATTCAAAATCGGGCAAACGGCTGATGGCAATTTTTTTGAATCCATCTTTCTCAGGAAAATAGGCAGACAAGCCATTCAACGATTCTTCATCTTTCATAATCAGACCGATGTCGCCGTTAAACACTTCCAGCATGTAATCATTGTGGGTAATCATGATGATTTGTCCGGCAAACCAAGGCGTTTCGCCCGAAACCTTGCCTTGTCGTTGCAAGTATTCTTGATAAGCCTGATTCAAATCATCCGCATCCTGCCGCCAAGCCGCCAATACCACTACATCGGCAGCATGACCATAGGCGAGTGCAACATTATTCTCTGCCACGGCCTGCCAATAATCCTGTTGCTTTTGATACAGCAAGGCGACCTGCTCTTTCAGACGGCCTGATTTCATTTCCAATTCTTTGGGGAACTTGTCAAACTGTTCAACCGCAGTTTGCTTTTCCCCGGAAACCACCGCCCTTGCCAAACAGCCGATACCGCTGTCTGCACCAAACCGGTGGCTGAACGTCAATTTGGCATTGTTTTGCGATAAAGCCTGTGGCTGCCCTTTTATCTCAAAGCCATGATTGGGCAGGTACACTTCCAGCTTTTCAGCGGTTTCTTTATCCAAAGCCGTCGGACGCGACAATGCTGCCAACACGGCTCCCAAGCCAACCGACGGCAACTGGTTTTCATCGCCAAGCAACACAAGACGGCAGCCGGTAGGCACGGCGCGCAATAAATCCAACACCAGCGGCAAATCCAACATCGACGCCTCATCCACCACCAAAACATCCAAAGCAAGCGGATATTCATGATTGAACACAGGGCGCATTTGCGGCGGACGCAGTTTCAACAAACGATGGACAGTCTGCCCTTCCAAGTTTTCCAAATGCGCTTTAATGCTCGGAGACAAATCAAAACCGTCCAAAGCACGCTGCAAAGCCCGTGCCATATGTGCAGCCGCTTTACCTGTCGGCGCAGCCAACGCAATACGGGGCAGCTTCGTACTGTTATTGCAAATCAGACCCAAAAGCTTTGCGACGGTCGTCGTCTTCCCCGTACCCGGCCCGCCGGTAATCAGCATAAAGTTTTGCAGCAAGGCCAAAGCAGCAGCATCCCGTTGCTCTTTGCTGTCTTTAGTATCAAACCAGTCGCTCAGGCTTTTTGAAGCCACCATGAAATTCACTTCTTCCGCCTCGGCACTTGCCAGCCGTTTGATTTCAACAGCCAAATCATGCTCCAACTGCCACATCCGCCCTAAAAACAATTTCCGGCCTTGCAGGATAAGCGGTTTATCCGCATTACCGACCAAATTCGGCAAGTTGCTTAAGGCATCAACATCCGCTTTATCCAAATAAACAAACGAATGCCCGTTTTGCAAGGCTGCAAACAGTCGAACCACATAAGGCTCAATAACGGATGCACCCTGTACTTCGTGACGGCGGAAAAACGCTATGGCCGCATCTGCGGCAGAGGAAAGGATAGAGTTGGTTGGATTCATGGTTTATGCTTGATTGATACGGACAAAAGAAAGGCCGTCTGAAAAACAGCGTTTCCATAAATGAAAACCTATTTTCAGACGGCCTCTATTATACCGTTCAAAGCATAAAATATTTGCCTGAAATAATAACCTTATTGCAGCACTTGCAGGCTGCCGTCTTTCATGGTCATTACCCGGTCGAAACGCTCAGCCAGCTCATCATCATGGGTCACCACAATCAGGCTGGTGTTCAATTCGCGTTTCAAATCCAGCATCATGTCCAGCACATTTTGCGCATTTTTACGGTCAAGGTTTCCCGTCGGTTCATCCGCCAATAAGCATTTCGGCTCATTAACCAAAGCACGGGCAATCGCCGCACGCTGACGCTCGCCGCCGGAAAGTTCACTCGGACGGTGCAGCATACGCTTGTCCAAGCCAACCTTTTTCAGCATATTGACAGCCTTCTCCTCAGCCATCGCCTTGGGCATTTTGCCGATTAAAAGCGGCATCATGACATTTTCCAAAGCAGAAAACTCAGGCAATAGATGGTGGAATTGATACACAAAGCCCAAATAACGGTTGCGCAATTCACCCAACTGTTTTTGGCTCAAGCCGCCCAAATCCTGATCCATCAGTATCACCTTGCCTTCAGACGGCATATCCAAGCCACCAAGAAGGTGCAGCAATGTGGATTTACCGCTGCCTGACGAACCAATAATACTCACGCTTTCCGCTTCTGCAACTTCAAAATCCAAATGATTCAACACTTGTACATTCAATGCGCCATCATTATAGCTTTTGCCAACGCCGGTACATTTCAAAATTGTCTTACTCATAACGCAAAGCCTCCGCAGGTTGGGTTTTTGCAGCACGCCAGCTCGGATACAGTGTGGCGATAAATGCCAAGCCAAGCGAAATGCAGGCAATAACGGCGACATCCTTCAAGTTCACATCGCTAGGCAGGTAATCGATGAAATAAACCTGTGAGTTAATCAAATGTACGCCAAATAGGTCTTCAAAAAACGCGACAATCTTACCAACATTCCACCCCAACAATACACCGCATACCACGCCCACAAGCGTACCAAAGAACCCCGCAAATGCGCCCTGTACCAAGAAAATCTTCATGACCCCACCCGGGGACAAACCCAAAGTGCGCAAAATCGCAATATCGGCTTGTTTTTCCGTTACCGCCATTACCAAAGAAGAAACGAGGTTAAACGCAGCAACCGCGATAATCAGTGTCAAAATGATGAACATCATGCGTTTTTCCAACTCAACGGCTTCAAAATAGCTGCGGTTGTTAAACGTCCAGTCGCGCACCCATACTTCATCTTTTTTAGCATCAGGAATCAACTTGGCAATGAAAGACGGCGCATTCTGAGGATCAGCCAATCGTAAACGCAGCCCACCGACATTTTCTCCCAGTCGATACAAGACTTGCGCATCCTTGATATGCGTCATGGCCAATGTGTTATCGACTTCATATACACCGGTTTTTACCACACCGACCACATTAAACTGCTTCAAGCGCGGCACTACACCGGCAGGAGTAACATTCCCCTCAGGCGTAATCACTGTAACCTTGCCACCAATCTCCGTGCCCAATGCCTCAGCAAGCCCTTGACCCAAAATAATATCAAATTCGCCCGGCTTCAAATCGTCGAAACTGCCGGCCGGCATATCCTTGCCGTAATCAACGACATTTTTTTCTTCAGACGGCAAAATACCGCGTATTTGTACACCGCGCACTTCTCCTGCATTAGCAAGCAAAGCCTGATCGGAAACATAAGGCGCGCTGGCCAATACTTCCTTTTTGCCTTTTACAAATTCGCGCAAACTCTGCCAACCCGGCGCACTGCCGACATCGTAATAGCCGATTTCTGCATGAGGTGCGACGTTCAACAATTGACCTCGTATCTCTTTCTGAAATCCGTTCATTACCGATAACACCACAATCAGCGCCGTTACACCCAAGGCGATACCGACGATTGAAATCATGGTAATAAATGACATAAAGCCATTGCGTTTTTTCGCACGCAAATAGCGCAGGCCTATCCAAGTTTCTAAAGAAGCCATTCAAAAATGCCTCATTCGTTTGTCAAAAATGGCTTATTGTACCGTAAAACCGACAGGTCGTCCGATTGCCCGACTGATGTAGCATTCAGGGATAAAGTGTATGTAAAACCATGTATCTTCCCGTAAATTCCGCCGAAAAACTTGCACAATCGGCCAATCGCCCTTATTCTGAAGCTGTGACACACTTTGTCACCATCAAAAAGGAAATACACTAATGAACAGCAAAAAATTCTTGGCCCTCGTATCCGTAGCTGTGGGTTTGTCATTCAGCTTCAATGCATATGCCGCCAAAGAAATCAAAATCAGTTCAAACAATACCGCTTACTCCGACGCCGATGTTCAAAAACTGGCAGCCACTGCTGTCGGCATGGGCGTAAAAGAACCTGTCAGCCTCAACAGCGGAAACGGTGTTGTTACCGTATCCGGCAGCAGCGCAACCAAATGCGCATTTAAAGTCGGCAACGGTGATACGCCTCAAATTCAAGGCGTCAGCTGCAAATAATCTGATTTCATCAATGAAAAGGCCGTCTGAAAAACATTCAGACGGCCTTTTTATATTGGCATTTAAGATTGGATATTTCTTCTATCGTAAACAGCCTGTGCCAAAGTACCGGCATCCACATATTCCATCTCGCCGCCCAAAGGGATTCCCCTTGCCAACCGGCTGACTTTATAAGGAAGATTTTTAAACAATTCCGCCAATACATACGCTGTCGCGTCGCCTTCGGCTGTGAAGTTGGTTGCAATGATAATTTCCTCAATATCACTCGCCTGCAAACGGGCAACCAGCTTATCTAATGCCACTGCCGAAATATCCATGCCCTGCGCCGGACTGACTTGCCCCATCAAAACAAAATACAGGCCATCATGGCAATTAGCCGCCTCCATACTGGAAACATCCGCCGGCATATGCACAATCATCAAGCGGCTTTTCTCACGTTTTTCGTCGGCGCAAATTTCACACAAATCGCCTTCGCAAAATGTATTACACATCCGACAATGCTGCACCTGTCTTAAGGCAAACTGCAAAGCATCCACCAACTCCTGCGCTTCTTCGCGTTTGTACTGTAAAAGCTGGTAAGCCATGCGTTGAGCGGATTTCGGGCCGACATTAGGCAGGATTTTTAATGCATTAATCAAGCGGACAAAGGCATCAGGATTTTTACTCATGATTTCAGACGGCCTTTAAAAAGATAGCTAAAAATAAGAAAACAGCCGGAATTCATCCGGCTGCCCTACTCTAATATTCTGCTTATTCGGCAGCATTATTAACTTGTTGTGCACCTTGCGTACGATCGATTTTCTTATCCAAATACTGGAGCAAGGCATCGAAAACATTGGCGGAAAGCTGCTGAACCAAAGCCTGTTTAGCAGCCGGAATCTGTGAATCGGCATTTTCAGGAGCAGAAACGCTCTGAACTTCCATAATCACCGGCGCAGGCATACCTTCCAACAATGTATACGCAGGTTTGCCGCCGACAGGACGCGCTTTCAGCAAAGCTGCATAAGCCTCCGGAGACATGGTTTTACGTGCATCTTGTGCGCTCAATTGAGAAACAGGCGACCATTGAACATCAGCAGCTTTACCGGCTTTCAATGCGGCCAAAGTTTCCTGGGCTTTTTTCTCTGCCAGTTTGGCGGCTTCAGAGCGCTGATATGCTGCACGGACATTGTCTTTGACTTCCGCAAATGGTGCGATTTTCTCTTCGCGCACTTCTTTCGCACGAATGACCCAAACGGTTTCGTTGTTGATGGCAATTACTTCAGAATTGTGTTTTTTCTTCAGTACATCGTCGCTAAACGCAGCATTAATCAACGTTTCAGGCAAACCTGCCTCTTTCGCACCCGCTCTGGTCACCCATTCATCCAAGTTTTCCACTTTCAAACCTGAATTGGCGGCTGCTTTTGCCAAAGAAGATGGATCATTGAAGGCATCTTCACCCAATTTTTCTTTAGCAGCATTAAAGGCAGAAGCTGCTTTTTTCAGTTTCAAGGCTGCTTCGATACGCGCTTTGGCTTGTTCCAAAGTCGGCTCAGCTTCGACATTCAAAACTTTAATGACGTGATAACCCAAAGATGATTTTACGGTATCGCTGACTTCGCCTTTGCCCAATGCAAATGCCGCTTTATCGAATTCAGGTCCAAAGCCGCTGCCGCCACCTTTGCTCAGATAACCCAAGTTGCCGCCTTTATTGCTGCTGGACAAGTCTTTGGAATACTTGGCCGCCAGTTCGGCAAACGAATCCGGATGCTCTTTAAGCTCCGCAGCCATTTTGTCCACTTCTGCTTTAATTTCCGCATTACTTGCTTCATCTCCGTTAGGCATGACCGGAATGAAAATATGCGCAATTTCGGCTCTTGGCGACAAATCTACACTTTTGCTGTCGTAAGCTTTTTGTACTTCTTCCGCACTGACGGTTTGCTTGTCAGCCAAATCTTTGATGTTCAAAGCCACATATTCCAGCTTAACGGCTTGAGGAATCAAGTAATCTTTTTTATGCGCTTCATAATACTTTTGCAAAGCCGCATCATCTACTTTTACTTGTGCCGCAAATGCTTCAGGGCTGAACGTAAATGAACGGATGGTACGTGTTGCTTGAGTCAGGTTAATCAACTGACGTGCTTGCGCATCGCTGACCAAAGCGCCGTTTTGCACTAAATTCAACAGATTTTGCAATTGGAACTGTTCGCGGATATCTTCAACGAACTGATCCTCGGTCATCCTGCGTTGATCCAAATATTTCTTGAGCAAATCCTGGCTGAATTTACCGGAAGCATCATGGAAATTCGGATCATCCACAATAACTTGCTTGATTTGCTCCTGAGACACAGCGATGCCCATCAGCTTGGCACCTTGCTTCAGATAAGCACGTTGCAATAACGATTGGAATACCGCATCACGCGAAGGTGCATTATTGCCGGCAGCCTGCTCGTTTTGTATCGCAATCTGTAAAGCATGCTCGCTGACCTTCTCATCCCCGACTTTGACAATGTAATCAGAACCCGGCGAAGACAAGTTATTGGCACCGAATCCGATAAAGGTCAGACCGATGATACCTAAAACAATCTGGGCGGGTGTTTTATATTTTTCAACAATATGGAACATATTTATCCGAAAGAAAAGTTTGGCGCGGCAGCCAGAAAATGCTGCCGCAAAAATCTTAAAATCCTGAAAACAGGCTCAAAGCGCGTATTGTAACGTATTTTTTCGAGGCTTGCTTTTTCAGACGGCCTAAAAACCTAAAAATACCTTATCCGAAAATTTCCTGATACGCTTCTACTGAAAATCCGACATGAACCTGTCCTTCTTTGACCAATACAGGCCGCTTGATGATGCTGGGATTCTCCACCATCAAAGCAATCGCACCTTCTTTTGTGGCGGCAGATTCTTGCGCATCTTTATCCAACTTGCGCCAAGTCGTACCTCTTTTATTGAGCAAAATTTCCAAAGCCGCCTGACCCAGCCAGCCATCAATCAATTCGGCAGTCGGGGCGTTTTTCTTAAAATCTACAAACTCAAACTCGATGCCGTTTTCCGCCAACCAACTGCGCGCTTTTTTAACCGTATCGCAATTGGGAATACCGTATAGTTTTATCATCTTAATTTATCCTTGGTTTTATTCATAAAATCACAAATTCAGGCCGTCTGAAACTTTTCAGACGGCCTGAATTGAATGCAGCTTATTTCTTAGCAGCTTTCTTTACTTTAATCTTCACGCTTTTGCCTTGCGCGTTATTTTTATGCCCGGCTTTGACGGAAGTTGTTTTCGCCTGCGTTTTTTTCTTGCCTGCGGCTTTAGGTTTGCTTGGCTTGGCAGGCTTGGAGGCAGGTTTACTTTTCACCTTGCTCTTCTTTGCCTTCATGGGAGCAGCCAACGCTTCATCAATTTCTTTAGCCGACAGTTTACGCTTACGCTTTTCGACAGACTTGTCAGCAGCTATTGGCTTGCTTACAGGTTTTGCTTTTCTACCTCCGCGTTTCTTACCGACTGAACCGCCGCTGATTAAGGTCAAATCAATCTTGCTGGTATCCAAATCGGCTCGCGCGACTTTTACAGTAACCGTATCGCCCATGTTGAAACGGACACCACTACGCTCGCCCTCAATTGCCATAATTTCAGGACGGAAGTTGAAATAATCCTCTCCCAAATCGCTGATATGTACCAAGCCGTCGATATGAATATCGTCCAAGGTTACAAAAATACCGAAGCTGGTCATGCCCGAAATCTTGCCACTGAAAACTTCGCCGACTTTGTCGCGCATATAATAAGTTTTCAGCCAGTTTTCCACATCGCGGCTGGCATCATCGGCTCGGCGTTCGCAGAAAGAGGTATGCACGCCCAAAGCCTCCCAGGTTTTATTGGGTTGGTAAGTTTGTCCGTTCAATACAGCTTTAATGGCGCGATGTACCGTCAAATCGGGATAACGGCGGATAGGCGAAGTAAAGTGTGCATATGCGCCATAAGCCAGACCAAAGTGACCGTCGCAATGAGGCTCATAAACCGCCTGCTGCATAGAACGCAGCATCATCACTTGTAACAATTCCGCGTCCGGACGGTTTTTAAATTGCTCGGCAAGCGTAGCATAGTCTTTCGGCGTCGGATTATCGCCGCCACCCAAACTCAGCCCCAGCAAACCAAGCTGCTCGCGTAAGGTGGCCAGTTTTTCAGGAGTCGGGCCCAAGTGATTACGGAACAAAGCCGTATGTTTGTTTTTCAGCAAAAATTCTGCCGCGCAAACATTCGCCGCTAACATACATTCTTCAATCAGCTTGTGCGCATCGTTGCGGACAACGGGAACAATCTTGTCAATCTTACCGTTGTCATCAAAAATCATCTGAGTCTCAACGCTCTCAAACTCAACCGCGCCACGCTCGAAACGTTTTTTCTGCAAGATTTTAAATAACTTATACAGAGTATCGATTTGCTGCTTAAACGGATAATCCTGGCCGTCTGAAATCCAATCCCAAACTTGATTGTAAGTCAGTCGCGCATGAGAACGCATTACTGCCGGATAGAAACGGTATTTCTTGATATTGCCGGCATAGGTAATCACCATATCGCACACCATACACAGGCGTTCAACATCAGGATTGAGAGAGCAGATGCCGTTGGACAAATTCTCCGGCAGCATTGGAATCACACGGCGCGGGAAATACACGCTGGTACTGCGTTCTTGAGCATCTACATCAATCGCGTCATCAGGGCGGACATAATGACTGACATCAGCTATCGCCACCACCAAGCGGTAGTTGCGGCCAATTTTTTCGGCAAAAACCGCATCGTCAAAGTCCCGCGCAGTTTCGCCGTCAATGGTTACCAGAGGCAAATCGCGTAAGTCCACGCGCCCTTTCAAGTCGGTTTTACGCACATGATCGGGAATTTTCTTCGCGGCTTTGACACACGCTTCGCTGAATTGATGAGGCAAATGGTGCTTGCGTACAGCAATTTCAATTTCCATACCGCTGTCGGCATAATCGCCCAACACTTCAATCAGCTTAGCCACAGCAGGACGATGCGCTTCAGGATACGTCTCAATTTCAGCCACAATCACTTGGCCGGATTGCGGTTTAAAGTTCGCCACGCTTTCAGGCTCTAACACGATACTTTGGCTCAAACGCTTGTCTTCTGCCTCCAAAATAGCCACGCCACGATCCATATAAAAACGACCGACCACTTTAGACTGCGCACGCTCCACCACATCTAAAACCGTTCCTTCACGACGGCCTCTGCGGTCGATACCGGCAGGACGAACGGTAACAATATCCCCGTGCATCACGCCGCGCATCTGACGCTCATACAAAACGAAATCACCTTCGCCCGTCGGCGTTAGCGGCACAGCAAAACCAAAACCGTCTTTATGCGCTTCGACACGACATTTAACCAATGCCAATTTTTCTGCCGCGCATACCGCGCCACGTCGGTTGATCAACACCTGACCATCACGTGCCATCGCTTTCAAACGGCGTTCGAAGAATTCATATTCATCTTCTGTAATCGACAATTCATGTGCCAACGCTTCGATTTTTGTCGGCACACCTTTTTGTTCCAATAATTCAATGACCCATTCACGGCTGGGCAACGGATGAGCGTAACGTTGTTTCTCCCGCTCCAAATACGGGTCTTTTTCTCGTAAATTTAAAGATTTAGTATTTTTGTTCATTTTGATAGTTGACATTCTTTTTTTAAAATATATAATAGCTGCTTCTTCGCAGTTCAGGTAGTCAACTCTACCTTAAATTGAAGAATAAAGCAAAGCCCAGGTGGCGGAATTGGTAGACGCGCTAGCTTCAGGTGCTAGTGTCCTCACGGGCGTGGAAGTTCGAGTCTTCTCCTGGGCACCAAATAATTTGGTGCTTCTTTGCTTAAGAAAATTTAAATTGCCCAGGTGGCGGAATTGGTAGACGCGCTAGCTTCAGGTGCTAGTATCCTCACGGGTGTGGAAGTTCGAGTCTTCTCCTGGGCACCACTGATAAATCAATCAGTCAATTTTTCACATTATTCTGATAACAAGTCAGGATAATAGTCCACAGAGAGGTGGATGAGTGGTTTAAGTCGCACGCCTGGAAAGCGTGTATACGTGAATAGCGTATCGAGGGTTCGAATCCCTTCCTCTCTGCCATTTTCATTTTTATAAGTTTTTCATTACTTCTAAAACCGCATATTAAAGGCTAAGTTATCAATAACTTAGCCTTTTTTGTTATTCATCTGCTTTAAATTCATTTCGGGTATATTTCAATTCTTTTATCTTTTTTGTGGTATTTTATGTGTTATTACCCAAGGAGTAACACTTCATGCCAAAAATTGTAACGCCATTAAGTCTGTCTCAAATTAAAACAGCAAAACCTAAAGAGAAGGTTTACAAGTTACCAGATGGAGGTGGGCTTGCCCTATGGATTTTGCCTTCAGGTTCTAAGTCTTGGAGGCTACAATACCGCCGCCCTGATGGGAAAATGAACACATTGACGCTGGGTTTATTTCCACGTTTCGGACTAGCAGATGCGCGGGCATGGCGAAAGGAGATGTTAGAAAAAATCAGAAATGGAACTGATCCGAAGGCAATTTCTGCGGACGTAGGAGCAGAGTTTCGTTTTGAAAATTGCTTGGTACTTTGGTTTGAAAAATGGAAGAAATCGGGTGGCAAACAAGGGATGGGTAAAAATCCGCGTTATGCAGGGCAAGTACTGTCGGCTTTAGAATTGAATGTACTACCTTTTTTTAAGGGAAAGGATATTCGTTCGATCAAGACGGCAGATATAGTAGCAGTTTTAAGGAAAATGGAAGAACGCGGGGCGCTTGAATATTTACGTCGGGTTAAAGGTGCATTGGGATTGATGTTTGATTATTTTGTAGCAGATGGATCTATCACTATAAATCCAGTCAGTGTTATTGGAAAACAAGTATTCGATAGGCCACCTGAACGTCATTTCGATACACTGCGCTTTGATGAGCTACCACTCTTAGTGGAGAAGTTAGAAACATCGAAGGGAATTGGGGAACGAGCGCGGCTATTAATTTATTGGCAACTTTTGAGTATGACGCGGCCGTCGGAAGCAGCAGGGACTCGTCTGGATGAAATTAACTTAAAGGCAGGAACTTGGGAAATTCCAATTGAAAGGATGAAAACAAGGCCGCATGTTGTCCCATTAAGTTCCGCTTTGACGCGAATCTATTTTGAGGCATTAAGATTAAATGTGAATGGAGTATTCTTATTTGAAGGTTCAGGGTTTACCAAGCCATTGTCGTCCGAGACAGTCAGATTAAAGCTTCGTACTAAAATGGGGCTGGATACGACGGCACACGGTTTGCGGAGTCTAGCACGGACTTATTTGAGAGAGGTTTATAAGGTTCGCAGAGATGTGGGTGAATTACTGCTTTCGCATGGCATTACGGATAAGACAGAACGCGCTTATGACCGATCAGAGCTTTTAGAGGAGCGACGAGAAATGCTGGAAAACCTTGGTCGAGATGTGATGGCATTACGGGAAAAGTATCGGATAAAATAGTTTTGAGGTCGTCTGAAAAGTTTTCAGACGACCTTTTTCTATATCCAAAACTTAAAAAACCCACCTAAAACCCCATCTGCTTGCCCACATATTCACTCTTTGCCAAAATCAAATCGTCATCTGAAGTGATATGTTCCTTGTGATTGTTGAGTAATGACAGCCGGAAAGACGGCATCCCCCAAAGCCGCCGTTGCCACTCCACAACGGCGGCTTTCCAAAAACAGCAAAACCAAAACCAAGACCATGTTCAAAGAACCCTGCCAAGTCATAGCAATCCACAGCCGCCCCTTATTTTTTTGCGGCTTATGGTTCATTACCGTCAGACTAAAAAATGAATACGGCTGGAAATTCGACCGCAAAGCCATGTTTGAAAGCAAAAAAGCAGCTGAAAGCCTAAAAATCGGAGACTACATCATCCCATGACCAGTCGCAACATTGAAAACCTCATAAAAATCGGCACAGTTTCCCAAACCGACCCTGTTGCCAACAGAATCCGCGCACAACACGGCGGTCTCATTACAGACTGGTTGCCATACTTTGTTCCTGCAGCGGGTGGCGTATCAATTTGGCGTTTACCTTCCATCGGCGAAGGTTGCATCATACTTTCTCCCAGCGGAGAACCCGAAAACGGAATTATTATTTGCGGCTTCTCAACCTCCCAACATCCTGCTCCATCCCAAAACCCAGATGAAACCATCATCCTCATGCCTGACGGAGCAGAGTTTAAATACAACCACGCAAAAAGCCATCTACAAATCGAAGGCATCAAAACTGCCGATATTACCGTCAAAGAAAAAGCCACCGTACACACCAAACACCTGACTATCGACAGTCCCGAGACAGACATCAAAGGCAAGTTAACCGTTGCCGGACTGCTTACATATCAGGGTGGTATGGCAGGAAGTGGTGGCGAAGGTGGAGCGGCAGCAGTTATCAAAGGCACAATACGCCAAGAATCAGGCAGCATCATCAGTAACGGGGTCAACCTAACCACCCACACCCACCAGGGCGACAGCGGCGGCACAACAGGACAGCCTAGATGACCAACGACCAAACAGGACGCGGCATCGGCTTAAAAGAACACATTGCCCAATCCATAAAGAACATACTCTTCACTCGCATCGGTAGCCGCCTCATGCGAGAAGACTACGGTAGCCTTCTGCCAGAGCTGATAGATATGCCAATGACCCAGACCGTTATAGCACTCTGCCATCAGGCTGCCGTAACTGCCATAGCGGCATGGGAGCCGCGCATTACCGTGCGCAGCATACACTTTGACCCGACCGCCGCCGCCAACGGACAACTAGCCATTACCATTGTCACGACCCTGACCGACGGCACAGAACAAACATTCCAAATCCAATAACGCAGAAACATGGCAGAAATTGACCTAACCCGCCTACCAGCCCCCAAAGTCATCGAAGAACTCGACTTTGAGACCATATTTGAGCGCAAAAAAGCGAACCTCATCGCCCTCGTCCCGGCTGGCATACGTCCAACCATTGCAGCCACCTTGAAACTCGAATCAGAGCCACTGACCATCGACCTTCAACAACAGGCATATCAAGAAATCATCCTGCGACAACGTATAAACCAAGCAGCTGCAGCAACACTTTTAGCCTTCGCACAAGGAAGCGATCTTGACCACCTTGCCGCAGCCAAAGGCATAGAGCGGAAAACCATCATCGCTGCCGATCCAACCACCACCCCCCCCACAGAAGCCGTTTACGAAACCGACGATGACCTCCGCCGGCGCGTCCAGTTATATCCAGAGAAACTCGCAGCGGCAGGGCCTCGTGCAGCATATGAAGCCCATGCCCTTGATGCCGCCCCCGATATTACCGATGCCCGCGCCGTCAGAGTGTCTCCGGGAACAGTCGCTGTTTATATCCAAACATCCAGCAACCAAGGTAGACCTAGTGGCCGTACCCTTGAAACCGTCAATGCCTATCTTAGCGACGAAATCCGACGCCCACTCTGCGATACCGTAACCGTCCACGCCGGCACCCCGAAAGAAATACGCATATCCGCCCGTATTACCTATGAAGACGGCCCAGACAAAGAAATCGTCAAAGCCCGCCAGCTTCAAGACCTCAATCAAATGCTAGAGCAGCATAAAAGACTCGGCGCACAAATTGCCTTGTCCAAAATCATTGGCGCACTTGATACAGATGGCGTCAAAAAAGTAGAGCTGACAGAGCCAAGACAAGACATCCTGTGTACAGACGGCGAATTTATAAAAATTACAGAAACCATTCTGACAGAAGCCTAAGCCATGCCGACAGTCATCCCAACCAACAACACCGACCTCCTGCAAGCCCTTGCACGCCTGACATCGCAAGAACTGGCAACTGTCTTCGACCTCACAGTCATTACCAAAAGCCGCATTCCCGACAGTTGCCCTCCAGAATTCATACCATGGCTTGCATGGGAACGCTCCATAGGCAGTGACGAAGGCTGGAATATTACCGACACCGAAATCGCACGCCGAAAACTGATAGAAAACTATATTCAAAAGCATCAGCACAAAGGGACACCATCCGTCATCCGGCGCCTTTTCCGTGACCTAGGATACGGAGAAATACAAATCATCGAAAATACCGCCAATCTTTACTGGAACGGAAACGCCGTCTTTGACGGCACACACCTATTCGGAGGCAGCAATGGAGAATGGGCGAAATACAGCATTAAATTAAGCCGCCCGGTTACCAATAATGAAGCCCAAAAGCTTCGAGAATGGTTGGAACGAATTGTCCCTCTCCGTTGCGAACTGCACAGCCTCGACTACCGGGACCACCCTATCTATTGGAACGGAGAAATCACATTCGACGGTAGTTACAACTTCGGCATAGCCTGACCCTAAAGGATAAAAAATGGCCAACGCAAAAGAACTCAACCAATACACCCAAAACGTCCGCCTCATCGAACCAGGCGACCGCGTTATAGGCGGTACTGATGCCCCAATCAATCAACCCCTGCAAGCGCTAGCTAACCGCACCTTATACCTTAAAACCCAAGTCGAATCCAAGATTGGCAATAAAGGTACGCAAGTTATAGAAGGCCAGCTCAATATTCAAACCAACGCATGGGAAAAAATCCGTTTTACCAATGGCGACGGCAGCTACTGGCGTTTTGAGACCGCCCCCGTATCTGAAGGAGAAAACGGCGCACGCTTCAATTATGTTTTTACATCGGGAAGTCGAGAAATCGGGCGCGTACACTTCCCGCGCGTATCCGGATCGGAAAGCGTCGCCTATCAAAGTTGGGTCGAAGCCAATGCCGCCCGACTTGCTACTGACAAAATGAATGTCGCCACCACCAACTACTATGCAGACCAGTCCGGAGGCTATACCAAAAGCGGATTTTACCGATCCAATGGCCGTCAGCTTGACGGAAATACCCTGCCAACAATGGAAATCCACATTGCCCATCCGGAAGTAGTGAACGGCGCACACGCCCGCGGCATCGGCTTCTCATACGGCTCGTCGTCCAATCCGTATCATCTCGTTACCTCTGCTTGGGATGCCAACGGTCGTTATATCGGCATGAGAACCGTCTTAACCGAAGAAAACGGCGTCATGCTATCAAGTGACCAAACCGTCGGCGGTATCAAAACCTTTACATCAAAAGCCGTATTTAATGCGGGATTGTCCGTATCCGGCAATGGAAAATCTGCCGATATCCATACCGGTCCCCAAGATATTTATTTGCGTAATTCCAAGAGCAGAAAATATCTGCAACTTAAAGACGACGGCACATTGACATACAGTGATGTCAAAATCGCCCTTATGTCCGACAAATCAGATGCCGTAAATCTGGACAGTACCGACAATCTTGCCACATCCAAAGCCGTCAAAACCGCCTACGACAACAGTATCCGACGCGGAGGCGCAGTAGGTTTGGGCGGGCAGAATCATCAAATTGCCATCGGTTGGGACACGCCCGGACTGATTGCGCGTGTCGATAACAACGTGATGAATGTAGGCGTCCCCGTTGGTGCCGTCGCCTACTTTGCCCAAGATGTCCCACCATTTGGATGGTTAAAAGCAAACGGCGCGGCAGTATCCCGTACCATCTATGCCAACCTGTTCGCCGCCATCGGCGAACGTTACGGCCGTGGTGACGGACGCACCACTTTCAACTTGCCCGACTTACGCGGCGAATTTATCCGATCATGGGATGACGGCAGAGCAATTGATAGAAATCGTGTCTTAGGCTCATGGCAGGCGGATGAGTTCCGCAGCCACAGCCACGGCATCGGCGTCAACCGCATGTCCGATACCGACAGGGGTAGCAATCCGTCAACCGTATCGGTTGACACTGTCGGCCAAACCGACCCGGCTGGCGGCATTGAAACCCGTCCTAGAAATATCGCCCTGCTGGCATGCATCAAGGCATAAACCGTTTAGAAAGGTAAAAAAATGACCCAAAACATCCAATGGACAAAACCCGTTTGCCAACTTGACGCCGACCATCTCTACATCGGCCAAACCACAGCCGATCTGGACATCATGGCACGCGACGGCAGCTATCTGATTCCCGCCGGTTGCATCGACACCGACCCGCCTCAAATCAGCGCAGGCAAAGCCGCCCGCTGGAACGGCGAAGGCTGGGACGTCATCGAAGACCATCGTGGCAAAACTGCCTACCGAAAAACTGATCGCACAGCCGTTATCATCGACCAAATCGGCAGCCTTTCAGACGACCTGACATTTTTAAAACCTTCCTCACGGTTTGACGAATGGGATGGAGAAAAATGGATGGAAAACCAAGACAAAAAAGCACAAATTGAAGCCGAATTTCTAAACGCGTCCAAGGCTGCTTTAATCCGCGCCATCAACCGTCAAGCCCAAAACATTGTTGCCCAAAAATCAGGCATGGACGACCTCCCCGCCTTTGAAGTGCAGAGCTGGCCTATCCAAGCTGCCGAAGCCCGCGCATGGTCGGTAGATAAAAGCGCGGCCACACCCGTTTTAGATCAAATTGCCCAATCGCGCGGAATAGAAGCAGACAAACTCAAAGCCGCCGCCCTGCGCAAAACCGTTGCCTATGAGTCCCTCTGCGCTACCGTTGCAGGCAAACGCCAAGCCATCGAGAAACAAATCGAAGCCGCCCAAAACTTAGACGAACTCAACGTCATCAACACCGAAATCAATATCTGATTTACAAGGCCGTCTGAAAATGAAATCAAACATCAAAGCCTACTTCAAGAATCTTGCCATTGCTGCCGACCAAACAATTAATGCCGTATTTGGCGGCTACCCGGACGAGACCCTGTCCAGCCGCCTCTACCGCAAAGATGTCGAAGCAAACAAGAGTCACTGGACAGCCATCCGAAAAGCAGTTGACGCACTATTTTTCTGGCAGAAGAGCCACTGCCGAGCCGCCTATTTTCGCGAAAAACATAAAGCCCACTTCCCTGAAAGTCTCAAATGACCATCCAGACAAAAAACCTGACCTTATACAAAGGCGATACCCGTATTTTCAGAATCGGCTTTGACGGTGGAGGCCTGCCATTCGAGCCTAAATCCGCGCAATGGGCAATGACCGTACGCGGGCAGACAGGCGAAGAGCTGCGCCCTCAAATCAGTGTCAGCGGACAAGAAATAATTATTACTTTCCCCGCCCACTTGACTCAAAACATCGCATGGACATTAGGCCAATACGACCTACGCGCCGTTTTTGGGGGCATCGTCTGTACCGTCCTGCGCGGAGAAATCTACATTGCACCCTCCATTACCAACGTCAGCGGCATTATCGGCGAGAGTACCGAACCCATCCGCGTCAGCATCATGGAGCAGGGGCTAGTCGTCGTATCTCCTGCCGAAGGCACACCAACCGCCGGCGTATCTCCTGAAAAAATACGGGAAATCGTAAAAGAGGTCATTAAAGAAACACAAAACGGCAACGGCAACGGCACGGAACACATACCGTCCACGCGACCTGAACAACCGGTTGCCCCTACTCCGAATCCAGCTGCATCCACTGACCTGACCGACGAAACACTGGCAGAAGTGTATAAAAAATTAGGAAATAAATAATGACATCAAAATTAGATCAAGCCGTATTAGCAATTACCGATGCAGTAGTGGCAGCAAAAGAAGAATCCGCAAAAGCCAAAAAACTTGCAGAAAATCCAAACGTGACCGCCTCTCTTGACGAAGAAGGCCGTCTGAAACTAAACGACAATACGTCCGACATCCACCTCATTACACCCGCCAAAGTATCAGAAGCAGTAGGCAATGCCTTTGCCGATGTCAAAACACCATCACTGATTATTACCGAGCAGGCCAAGTTCGAGGGCGAACAAATCGAGGCTGCCGCCAAGATTGCCATTGAAAAAGGTAAGTTCTATATCGAGGACGCCTTGACACCCGAACTGCGTAAAAAAGTTTACGACGGTTGGTACAAAAACAATCCTTCTAAAGAAGACGCATTGAATATTGTCCGTCTGATTCAGGCATGGTACGACCGTCTGCCGTCTAACGTCTTTATTTCTTCGCGCGGCGGCTTTTTCCCGGTAACGAAGAACACAGGTTACAAGCCGGAATACTACGGCGCGGACGGACGGCAAATTTCCGTCGGCGGCATGATGCTGACAGTCAACGGCCAACAGCCGTGTATTACCTTTCATCATTCCGTTTTTAATGTGTACGACTTCTCGTTGGCAGAATTTTGCGTGGAAGAAATGGGGCAGGACGTGTTCCACTTGTGCGGCAAATCCGAGGGCAACACCATTCTGCACGGCGGCAAAATTACCACCCGTGCCTATAAAGACTATGGCTATACATCGGGCATGGCCGACCCTGACAAACGCTGGATTCCGCATATCGACGGCTGGACGCGCGAAAAACCGCACATCGGCACGGGTATGGCGCTGAAAGGTACGGCGGAGGCAGGTTTCAATACCACCACACTGTCCCACGATGTTGCCCGTTACATGAACAATTCGGCTGATACATCAGGCGTACAACAACCTGAAGGATATACACGCGAAAAAATCCGCCAACTGCACATTGACGAATCGAGCCAACGCTACCGCAGCGTCGGCGGCTACTGGAATTCAGACGGCCTGTCGCAATTCCCTCAAGATGACGGCACGGTTGCGCCCACATTCGGCCTCTGGCGCGGTGGTCAGGTATGGAGTCGCGGTTACGGTTGGCGACTGTTCGACTGCAGAGGCACAGAAATCCGCTACTTCGACGTACGGGGATTCACTGGCGGCGCAGTGATTGCAGGTTTACATGGTTCTCCGTCCGGAGAGGATGTAGGCGGAGGCGAAGTCGCCAAGGCCTACGAAAAAGGCATGGTTGCCGTCAACACCCGAATCACGGGCGGATACTTTACCCACAACTATACCTGCGGGGTGGAAGCAGTCCGCGTATCAGGCTACGAACTTTGCGGCATCTTCGCACCTGATTCTGTAGTCGGACACCCCGATGCGCATCTGGAACATGTGCGTGGCTGGAATAATTCCATCGTCAGCCTTGATCCGGGTTATCAGCAATGTACATCCCGATACCTGCCAATGGACAACCTATTCATTCACGACAACGTGTTCGGTTTTGGCAAGCGCAAGGTAATGGATATTCATACCGGAAACAACGTCAAAATCGTAAACAACAGTGGCCGTGCCATGTACTACGGCATTTCCACCGTGATCGAAGAAGTATTTGCCGCGACGGACGGACGCGCCTCCAAAATTGCAGACCCGTACAGTTTCTATTACCAAGACAGCAATATCGAAATTACCGGGAATACCATTGTCAGCGGCAATATCGGCATTCATCCGATTAATGGTGCATTGGGAGTGCTTTCCCGCCGCAATCAGAAGAAATGGTGGCTGCGTTGCCGTCAACTGATTAACGACAATACGGTCTATGCCCCGCGCGGTTTGCAATGCAACTACGGGCATAACCACTTTTTGATTGAACGCAACCAGTTTACGTTTGCCCTGCCGTTCGGCGATTTTTACGGCATGCGCTACGTTTCAGGATTTGCTGTTACCAATGGTGGCAGCGGCTATACCACCGCCCCTAAAGTCATCATCACAGGAGGCGGTGCGGAAGCCTTCGGCGCAGAAGGCGAAGCAGTAGTGAAAGACGGTAAAGTTACCGAAATCAAGCTGCGCCGCATCGGCAGCCGCTACGACACACCGCCAACCGTAACCCTCGAAGGAGGCGGTGGTACGGGTGCGACGGCTACCGCAACCGTCAACACATCGACATACGGCATGAGCGTGGGCGCAGAAGCGCGTTACGGCACAATGTTGGCTGCACAAATCCGCGGGAACTACATTCAAAACTCCCCCGACGGCAACTTCATGCGCCAGATGATAATCGGCAAGTTGCGCGGCGCGTCCATTGTCGGCAATCACTGCGATATTACCCCGTACAAGAACGCCGAGCAGGGCAAAACCGAAGTGGGACAACCCTATACCGTTGACACAGTTAAATACCGAAACGGCCTACTAAGTGCAGGTTTCTACCCTATCGGCGAATTAGACAACTGCACCGTTGCCGAGAATTACATGCACAACCAACTGACCGATACAGTAGAAGTATGGACCGGCGCGCGTAACCATAAAAATACACAGACTACTGACTATGCCGCCACCCTGATGCAGGCGAAGCTGACAGATTTAGAGGCCGAAATCACTAAACTCAAAGCATCGACAGCAGGCAAAGCGTCAGAGACAGTCACACAGCCGACACCAGAAACGGCAGTACCAAAAGCTGATTCAGCAACACCTAAAGCAGAGCCTGAACGACCGGCACCCACTAATGAACAGCCCGCACCTGCCGCCACAGAAACATCCCTTAAATTCACATTTAACGGCCTCGAATCCAGCACAACAGAAGCCGTCAGCAGCAATAGTGAGGCTCGTCTGACGAGCGTCATCAATGCACTACGTGCAGGAGAGCCGGAAGGATGGGTAGGTGCATTTGGAGAAGAAGGCAACATCCGTTACATGAAGGCACAGGCAGGCGAAAACGGTAGAGGCCACCGCTATATCGAAAGTAGCGGAGTCAGTGCCACAACCGGTACTCCGACCACAGTCATTATGCCGTTCAAACTTGAAAAAGGAGGCACACCAGGGGCAGCATTTATCCTACTGCCGATAACAGGCGAAAGCCCCGCCGTTGGCGGCGTAACCGCCACTCATGGCGAAAACGGTTTTACTCTACGCATGCCGGAAAATGCCACAGTCGATGGCAAAGTCAACCGAGCAGGCAATACCTATTCCTACGGTGAATGGCATATAGCCGTTGTACCTTGGAATACCGCTTTCGACAAAATCCGTATTGGTACCAGCCACGTTGCCAATACAGGCCGTACAGTTCGAATCGGTGCAGGTTTTGAAATCGTACAAGGGGATGTGTCCAAAGCCACCGATAAAGGCGCGGCATTGATGACAGGATTTGGCATCGCCGCCGCTTAAGACAAACAAAGGCCGTCTGAAAACTTCAGACGGCCTAAAAATCCCACTCAAAACCTCCACCGCTTGCCACCGATAAAAAGCAAAGCAACAATCAGACCATCCCCAAAGAAACGGACAGCCACATGACCGCAAAACGCATGCACGGCGTAACAGCCAACGAATTCACACACGGCGCGCGCCATATTTCCGACATCGCCACCAACATTATCGGCATCGTTGCCACCGCAGAAGACGCTGATGACACAGTCTTTCCCGCTACCAAACCCATATTTTCAACATCCGTCTCTGCCCTGATTGATAAAGCAGGCAGCAAAGGAACCTTGGCAAAATCCCTAGACGCAATTGCAGATCAGGCAGATGCCCAAATCGTTGTAGTCCGCGTTCCCGGCTCAACCAAAGCACCGGAGCAGAAAGCAAACGTTATCGCAGGTATCAAAGCACTGGCGAAAGCTCCCGCACATACCGGTTACAAACCAAAAATCATCGGTGCGCCCGAACTTGACGACGCTGACGTAACCGCCGAGCTGGTTGTAACCGCCAACGCTCTTGAAGGCTTTGTATATGCATCCGCCGGCGGCGCAGAAAATATTACCGCCCTGACCCAATATAAGAACGGATTTGGGCAAAAAAACCTCATGCTGATTGACAACGAATTCATGACATTCGGCGCTTCCAAAACCCAAGAAACTGCCGCTACCGTTGCCCGCATCCTCGGCGCACGTGCCATGCTTGACCAAAAAATCGGTCCGCACAAATCCATTTCAAATACCGAAATTCAAGGCGTATCCGCCCTTAAATACCCACGCAGCTTCGGACTTCTGGACATCAACAGCGACGCCAATACCATCAACAACCTCAACATTACCACCCTCATCCGTGAAAACGGCTTCCGCGTTTGGGGCAACCGCACATGTTCTGCAGATCCTGCCTGGGCATTCGAACCAACAGTCCGTGTCTCTTCCGTAATTAAAGAGACCATCGCCGAAAGCTTTCTCTGGGCAATGGACAAACCAATGCACCCGAGCCTTATGATTGACATCATCAACAGCATCAATGCCAAGCTCGCCGAAAAAGTCTATCAAGGCTGGTTATTGGGTGCGCAAGTCTTCATCGACCCCAAAAAAATCGAAAAAGAACGCGTAGCCGGCGGTATCTTTGCCTTCGACTACGAATTTACCGTAGCCCCGCCTTTAGAGAATATCGAACTCAACCAACATGTATCAGACCGCTTTATCGTCAACCTGACCGACCGAGTTATCGAATTCGCATCTAACCTCAAACCTACCACCGTCTAAACTACCTTGCCTCCCAATAATTCCCCTCTCCCAACAGAGAGGGGTTAGGGATAGGTACCCCAAACACAAGTAATAAAGGACACCCAAATGCAGCTGCCACGCATCTTGAAAAGTTTTAACGTCTTTACCGACGGACTCAACAAAGACGGCGTCCTCATGACCGTCAAACGCCCGGACATCAAATTCAAAACCGAAGACTACACCCCGGGCGGCGGTATGGGCGAATTTACCGTCATTCATGGCATCGAAAAATTAGAGCTGGAGCTGACCAGCAAAGGTTTTGATCTTGAGCTGTTCAAATCCATCAGCCACAAAATCAATGGCAACCTCTTACGCTATCAAGGCGCATTGCACAAAGAAGACGAAGAAACCTACCAAACACTGGTCGGCGAAGCGCGTGGCCGAATTATCGAAACCACACGCAGCGAAGACAAAGCAGCCGAAGGTGGAGAGCAGACATTCAAATATGCCCTAACCTACTGGAAAGAAACCGTCGATGGAGAAGTCGTTTTTGAAGCAGACCTCATGGCGAACAAACTCATCATCGGCGGCAAAGACGTTCGTGCCGGCATTCGCGCCGCATTAGGCCTCTAAACACATACAACAGGAACAAGTAAATGCAAGAACCAAAAATCAAAATCAACCCCGACGATACCCTGACCGTAACCCTGACCGACGGCAAAGCCTACACTTTGCGCGAACCGCTGGCCAAAGATATGGCAGGCATGGGACAAGACCTCATCAAAATCAAACACACCGAAACTGTTCAAAAGCTCCTCTCAAAAATCAGCACCCCAAAAATTGGCATGGCGCAATATGGCGTATTAGGTATGGCAGATGTACAAGCCCTCAATGCCGCTATTGATTTTTTTTCAGCCGCACCTTCGGCGAAAGCAGAGATTCAGGAAGCCTTTGCCGATTTGGGCTATACCCATGCTTCCGATACCGAGCCGGCCAGTTCGCCGACCTTATAAAAGCAGCGCCCGACATCTGGCAGGCTGAAGAAGATGAAGACGTTCCTGCGTTTTACCCAATAGACGACGCCCTTGCCCTCTGCGCCATTACTTTCAAAGGAGGTATCGGCTGGTTCGCAGGACTAAATCTTTTTACCCTTAACCGCTGGGCTGCCAAAGCCGCCGAAATCCAACGCGCACGCCAAGGAGACGGACAATAAAAAAGGTCGTCTGAAATCAATTCAGACGACCTTTTCAATCGACAAAATAATCAAGGAAGCATCCATACCATAAGGGCAATGACGGCAACAAAAAGCCAAAATAATGCGCCATACCACCAAATGACAGAATCAACTGCATTCAAAACCGAATCTGCCAAGATCTGATTTTTCATTTTCCGTTTCATCTTAAAGCTCGAGCCATGACAGACAAGACAATTAATATTATCCTCAAAGCCGCCGACAAAGCAAGCAAAACGTTTGACAGAATTAAAAAAAGTAGTAGCGGGCTGTCGGGCGAATTGGCGAAAAACAAAAAAGAAATGCGTGATCTTGAGCGCGCCCAAACCGCACTGGTAAAAATCGGCAAGGCAGAACAATATTTCAACCGTCTGAATGAGCAAATCATCCGTAATTCTGCCGCCACAAGCCGTCTTACTGCCGAAATCGACAAAACGGGCGTTGCCACAAAAAAACAGGCGGCAGAACTCAAAAAGCTGACCCGTGAAGACGAAAGGCTGAATAACGAATACGAAAAACAATCCGCGCAGCTAAAACGCTACAAAGACCACATGGAAAAAGTCGGCGTATCCGGACAAAACCTTGAAAAAGAGCAGGCAGAGATTGCCGCCCGAATGCAAAAGACTACTGCCCAAATCGAAAAGCAGTCTACCGCCTTAGAAAAGCTGGAAAAACGGCAACAGAGTCGAATCAAGGCCGCAGCCATCGCAGGTATTGCATCGGGTGTCTCATCATGGACAAGTAGCAAGGCTGCCACCATGAGGCAAGGTGCAGGGCATGCCATCAATACAGCCATGTCCGAAGAAGATGCAATGCAGGGACTGATCCGCCAAGTCGGCAGCCTCAAAAATACAGACGGCAGCCTCAACCACGCCGAAATCGCCAAAATCCGCGCTGAAGTCCAAAAACTAAGCGGTGAATTGCCCATGGCAACGGTTGAGATCATGAATATGATGACTGCCGGCGCGAAGATGAATATCCCACGCCAAGAGCTTGCAGCCTACGTTACCGAAGCCGTCAAAGCTGCAAATGCCTTTGAAGCAGCAGACCCGGGGGCGCTTGCAGAAGAGCTGGGGCGCATTCGCCAAAACTTCAAATTATCCAAAGAAGCCGCTTCTGAACTAGTCAACGTCATGAACTACCTTGATGACAACGCACTGGTTGCAGGCGACCAGCTCATCAGCTACATGAACGAAGTATCAGGCAGCATGGGTTTGGCGAAAATGAACGAGAAGCATGTAGCGGCTCTAGGCTCCGCCCTTATATCCGCAGGTGTAGATGCTTCCACCTCTGCCAAAGCGGTTGGCAGCCTTATGACAAGGCTGGGTACCGCGCCTGATATGAAACCCGTACGGGAAGCCCTGAAAAGCATAGGTATAGACGCAAAATCCGTCCAAAAAGGCATGGTCGAAGACGCGCAAGGTACGCTTGAAAAAATCATTGCCGCCGTTCAACAAATGCCGAAAGAGCAACAAGCAGGCATTCTCAAAGGCTTGGCAGGCGGCGAATATAACCGCGTATTTGCCCAACTCATCGCCAATACAGAGCTTTGGCGCGAGCAAATACGCCTTGCCACCTCCCCGGACGCATTAGGCAGCCTCGACAAAGAGTTCGAAATTCGTGTCAACGCCATGTCGTCCAAATGGCAGATGTTCAAAAATAAGCTCTTCAATACCGAATCAGGCTTTGGGCGCAGTATGTTTTCAGGCTTAGAGTACGGCATGAATGTCATTTCAGGCTTATTGGATAAATTCAACGAATGGTCGGCAAAAAATCCAGAGGCCGCCGCCAAACTTGGAAAAATCGCATTTTATGCAACCGCAGCAATGACCGCCTTAGCAGGGCTGGCCGCAGTTATTGCCGCAGTTGCCGTCCCCTTTGCCGCCGCCCGCATTGCCTTTGGCGGATTCGGCATGAGTATTCTTAAAGTATTAGGCATTGCCCTACGTTTCATGACATTAAATCCCATAGGCCTTGCGCTGACTGCCCTAATCGGCATCATCTATCTCGTTTACACCAATTGGGATACATTGACTGCCGCCTTCATCAGAGGCTGGGAATGGATTAAAAAAACATTCGCCCAAAATCCCATCCTATACGCCCTGACCGGGCCGATTGGCGCAATCGTTGCACTGGCCACACACTGGGACCGCATCAAAAACGCCCTCATCATAGGCTGGGGATGGATAAAAAAAACATTCAGCGGCAACAACCCCATATCCTACGCCCTCTCCGCCGCCCTAGGCCCAATCGGTATCCTCATCAAAAACTTCCAAATCCTCAAAAACGTCGCTACTAGCGCATGGGAATGGATGAAAAAAGCCTTTTCCACCAAACCGACCGCACCGGGAGGCAGCGCAGCCGGTTATGGCGTAGGCGCATACATTCCCAACAAAGGATATTCCACAGGCGGTTACACAGGAGCGGGAGGTGTCAACCAAGCGGCCGGTATCGTGCATAAAGGCGAGGTTGTCTTCAATCAACAGGATGTAGCCCGCTTCGGAGGATGGCGGGTTCTGGAAAAAATCCGCAAAGCAGGCTTGGGCGCATTGCAGAGCATTATCCCCGCCGCAGCTGAAGAACCGCGCCCTTCCCTTGTCGGAGCAGTTCCCGTATCGGCAGGATTAAATCACACAAACGCAGGCGGTATGACCGTCAACATTACCATCAACGGAGGCAGCCAAAGTCCAGCCGACATCGCCCGCGAAGTTGCCCGTCAGATTAAGCAGATTGCAGACCAAGCCGCACGTCGTGCCCGTAGCGCATTTTCAGATGACTGACACCAAAAAAGGACACTACCATGCTTGCCACATTAGGATTCTTCCCCTTTCTCATCCGTACCATCCCCTTTCAAACCATCAACCGCCAAAGCGGCTGGAAGCACCCAAATCAATCCACCGTCGGCGGCGGTATTAATCCCACCCAATACCTAGGGCCGGAAACTGACACCCTGACCCTGTCAGCCGAAATGAGGCCGGAAATCACAGGGGGAGACACCTCCCTGGCCATGCTCCACCTCATGGCAGAGCGTGGAAAACCATACAACCTCATCCTCGGCACAGGTCAAATAATGGGCGCATACGTCATCACATCCATTAAAGAAGACAGAAGCCAACTCATGCACGATGGCAAAGCCCGTTCCATCAGCTTCAGCATAGAATTAAAAAAAGTATCCGACAGCCCGCTGGGACTAAAAGGCAAAGCCCTTCAGCTTGGCGTATCCATCGCCCGCAGCATTGCAGGAATCTGACATGACCGCACTTACCCAAATCAAAGACCAAGCCGTCAAAATCTTCAACACCATTACCGACACCGGCGGCAACCATCTAACCCCCGTCGCCAAGCTGTCCATCAACGGCAAGCCGTTCAATACCGACGCTCTCTCCCGCATCATCTCCATCAGCCTGACCGACAAAAGCGGCTTCGAGGCGGACGAACTGACCGTCAGCCTGTCCGACCACGACGGCAAGCTCGCCCTGCCCCCGAAGTCTGCCGAGATAACCATCGCCCTGGGCTACATCGAAACAGGCATTGTCGATAAAGGCAGCTACAAAATAACCGAAGTAAGCTGGAGCGGCGCGCCCGACACCCTGCACATCACCGCCCAATCCGCCGACACATCAGACCGATTTTCAGAGGCAAAAGAAAAAAGCTGGCACAAAACCAGCCTGAAAGAAATCATCGAATCCATTGCCGCCGCCAACGGCTACACACCAATCATCGGCAAAGCCTACCAAGACGAAAAAATCGACCACATCGACCAGAGCAACGAATCCGACGCCGCCTTCTTGTCGCGCCTTGCCGAACGCTACGACGCCATCGCAACAGTCAAACACGGCCGCCTCCTGTTTGTTTCATCAGGCGAAGCCACGACCGCCGGCGGGCAGCCGTTGCCCACAATCAGGATTACCCGCAACAGCGGTGACCAATATGCATTCAGATACAGCAATACCGAAAGCTACAACGCCGTCCGCGCCTACTACATCGACAAACAGACAGGTAAAAAGCACGAAGTCGTCATTACCGAAGACAACTACGACCCCGTCAAAAAAACCGTTACCACCACCAAAAAATACAAGACCAAGCGCAAAGACGGCAAAACCCACAAAACCACCACCAAAGAAGTAACCGAAATCAAACAGGTGGATACTGCCGGCAAAAAAATCAAAACCCTGCGCCATACCTACCAAAGCCCCAAAACCGCCGCCACCGGCGCGCGCGCCGCGTACAAAAAACTAAAACGCGGCGCAATGGAATTCGATATTTCCCTAGCCATCGGCCGCCCCGACGTCGCCCCCGAAAGCCCCGTAACCCTACAAGGATTCAAGCCCGAAATCGACGCAGAGAAATGGGTCGGAAAAGAAACCGTCCACACCCTCGACGGCAACGGACTGACGACCGCCGTCAAACTCCAAAGCCTGATCGACGTACCGATTGTCCTCTACGAAGGCGAAGTCAGCCCAAACTTTGCCGCCGCAGTTTCCAAACCCTGACCAAAACAAAAGGTCGTCTGAAAAAATCAGACGACCTTGTTTATCCATAGCCAACATCAAGACGGCACATCCTTAATCTGCTCGTCAATCAGCTTCTTCAGCTCATAGCGTTTATCATCCGCCACAATCAGGCGTGTCAATTCATCATTGGCAAACAGAAGAACCTTCATACTCTTATGCGACGTGCGTAGAGCCTCCAGCCTGACCGTAGAAGCGATTTTATGGCTGGCCGCAATAATACCAAGTTCCGCCAGACCGCTGCTGGATTCGATTTTGGACACAAACGCCAAAAAATCATTCTTATCGACAGGAGCGGAAGGACGGTTTTTTGCCTCCACAAAAATATACTTGCCGAATTTAGCTAAAAACGCATCATCAATATCATTGCGTAAAATCAAATCCACTTCCGAAGTCGCATCCGTTACCCGTTTCCGAATAAACTGAAAACCGATCTGTCCGAAAAGATTGACAAGGAAGTCCTCAAACAACACACCCTTGCGGAACGGGTCCTTTTCATTTTTGGCAGAACTGTACGCATTCAGCAACATCTTACTGTTTTCCGAAAACTCACCGTCCCGTTTTTCAAAATAACCGGCAACCGTCCGTTCCAATTCCGGCACCCATTCCGCCATCGATTTTTTCTCCGACACCGCCAACACGCTGCCAGAAGTCATCAGGTCCTGCATCGCCGTTAAAAACTCCGGCAGCCATGCCGACACGATAATAACCTTCGCCAGAGGATTGTTTTCCAAGATACGGCGGCATATTTCCAAGCCGTTGAACGGATAATCATCCATCCGCAGATCCACAATCGCCAGCGAGCAGAAGCGGTCGGCAACTGCCTGCATAATCTCATGTTCGCCGCTCAAAGGCTCGAACACATATCCATTCCCGCCCATACGCTCATTAAGCTGTTTTGCCAGCCCGTCGGCCTGAATCTTTTCATCATCGATAACAAAAATATGCTTATACATCGTCCAATCCTATAAAAGGCAGGGTAATCAGGAAACGCTTCGAATATTCCGCCCTGTCTGACGGCACACATTCAACCGTTCCCTTCAACAATTCACAAATATAACGTGCATGGTAAAGTCCGATGCCGCTACCTTCCGTAGTAGAGTATCCATAATCGAAGATTTTGTCGAGACAGATTTGCTCAACAGCTGCGCCCGTATCGTAAACCGAAAAGAAAAGCTCATGGTTTTCCTGATCGATGTCAACCGCAAACAACACCTCGCGCCGCTCGAAATCCCGCAAATGGCGGCAGGCATTAATAATCAGATTACTGAATACCTGAAGCAACGAATGAAAAGGATATTTAGTCCGCAAATCGATGTCTTCCAGCAATTCCTTCGTGAACAAAACCCCGTTTTCCTCCAGCATCGAACGAGTCAAAGCCTCCGTCGCGCCAATCAGGCTGTTGACCTTGAAAATCCCGTCCCGCCCGTGCGGCACAAGCTGCGCAAAATTGCCCATTACCTCCCGAATCATGTCCAACTGTACCCGCAGACTTTCCAAATGCCCCTCAGTAATCTCGTCCGCCCTATAGCTTGTCAAGATGACATCCATGTTTTGAATACAGTTTTTCATATCATGGCCGAGGAAATTAGACAGCGCGGCAATATGCAGATTATGAGATTCCTCTGTTGCCGCCATATTCCGTTGCAGTGTCTCGATGAGAAGCGTATTGCTGTTTACCGTTTTCTGTAAAGCATCCAATTCTTTTATGATTGCCCGCCGCCCGTTGCTCATCTTTTTTACGGGTTTACGGTATTGAGGCAGCGGAAACAAGCCTTTTGAATCCGTCATCACGCTTTCTCCCTAAAAACATCAAACAACCTTTCCAGCTTTTCCAACTGGTTCGTTTCCTCATCTGTAACCTTTCTGTCTGCTTTTGCGACATTGCGCGCATATTCCAGCACCGAATCACGCCAATCGGGGAAACGCTGATTAATAGCACGGATAGCAAAAGAAAAATCCATAGAATCCGGCACGGGCCAAGACTTCATAACGCCAAGCGAATAAGCGAGGAAATCATCGCCCATTTCCGATTTGTCCGTCAGCCATTGCGCGATATACCGCTGTTCAGACGGCGCATATCTCCCGTCGCAGTACGCGATATAAACCAACACATCCACAATCGGCTTCATCTCCCGAATAAAAAAATCCATCTGCCGTTCGGGAGCCTCTTCATACCGTTCCTGCAAACGCCGTCTGAAAAGCGAAGGTTCGACAACTTCGCCGGTTTCCAAATCCACCAGTCCCATAATCGACTGATATTTAAACGTCCTGACCATTTTCCGCTCATGGCAAAACGCCTGCACATAACCGTCTGAAAGATTGGCAACAAACTTGCGGACATCGATAACCCGTCTGCTTCCGATTCCTTCAGCATTGACATATTCAATTTCAAAACTACCGCCGACAGGCAGCAGTACAGGTTTATCTTTCATCGTAAAGCCATTCTTTTTTAACCATGTTATGAAGAGATAATTCAGACGGTGTCAGTTTCTGTTTGCCCGCGTCGTTCCGCCCGTAGACTAATATCGCGCCCGAACAAGCTGCCCAATGGAGGCGGCGTTCAAAATCAAGGTTTCGGGCAGCAGCGAGTGCGGCTTTAAAATCTTTCCGAATCAGACCGCCTAAAAATTCCTGCCCGAATTTGAGCAACAATTTTTCAGGTTTGTCTGCGGCGGTTTGGAATTCGCCTTTATTTTTGTCTGATTCAGCCCCTGCTTCCGCCTCTTCGTCATCTGTTACTGACAAATCAACCCCGTTCAGAGCGAGCGCTGATTTAATAATTTGGTTGTATCTCAAATTCCGCGTCCGCGTTACCGGTTCAATATCGACCAGTGCTAGCAGTGCCAGCACAGCATCGATATTCTCTTGCACGGTCTGCTTCAATTGAATTTGCCGTGAGTGCAGTTCTTGCAAGTCCAATTTCACACCGTCTTGCCTGTCAGCCTGTTGACCACTTTGTTTTCCCATATTGCACTTCCCTAATAAACAAAATCACTAAATATCCAAAAAAACCAACGGCCGCACCTTCCAAAACTTACCGTGAATTGAGCCGATTCACAAAATTCAAATCAAAATCCCGACAAATGCCATGCGCCGCGGACTTTGCCGCAGATGGTTAATTTTTCCAGTCCATCGCCTTCGATGGTTTCCGTTCTGTATAACGGGTTGTCGCTGATGACCAGCAGGCCGCCGCCAACGGAGGCTTGCAGGCGTTTGGCTTTTAGGCCGTCTGCGAAGGACAGGAGGTAAATGCCCTCTCCTTCGAATGAGTGGACGGAGGTATCGACGAAGAGTACGTCGCCGTCCTCGATGGTGCCTTGCATGGAATCGCCGCGTGCCGTGATGACTTGGATACGGGATAGGTTGCCGCCGAGTTTTTCGCGCGCCCATGCTTTATCGACATGGACGAAATCGACCACCTCCACTGCTTCGTTGTTGATGTAGCCGTCTCCAAGCGCGGCAACCACGTCCAACCGCTCAAAACGTATGCGGTCGTCAGCGAGGCTGTCTGAATCTTCAGACAGTACTTTTGTTTGGGAGACTTCCTGATAAGGCAAAGGGAATCCTGAAATTTTAGATATTTTTACCATCGTTTCAAAAGTTGGCTTGTTTCGTCCTTTTTCTATTGCATTAACGCTGGCTTTAGTTGAGAAGCCAAGCTCAAGTGCAAAGTCCTCTTGAGTCATCCCAGCTGCTTTTCTTGCCTCAGTAGCCCATTTTGCCAAATCGTAAGTCATAAAATTCTCCATGTTTTCAGCATTGTAAATTTTAAATAGACAAAAAACGGCTACTAAAAGTTTACTTTTCAGGTTATTTAAAATATACTTTCTCAAAATTAAGGAGATGTTATGAATTACCTAGAAAAAGCAATCAAAGCTGCTGGCGGTCAAGCAGCATTAGCCGAAAAACTTGGAAAAAAACGTTCCACTGTAAATAGTTGGGTAAAGGGTCGCAATAAAATGCCAGCTGAAATTGCAGTTGAAATTGAGAAGCTTGGGTATGGAGTTCGGCGGGAAGATTTAAGACCAGACGTATTTTTATAATTTACTTTTGAAAGACTGAATAATTTCAGACGGCATCAACCCCAACCAAGGAGTAGAAAAATGAAACATGTTGCAAATGTTATGAGAATGAATGATTGGAATACAAATCAGGAAAGCACGGTAGGGCGAATCTTTGTCAAAGGGCGCGGGAAAACCAAAAAGCACCTGATTGTATGGCTGAACGGTAACGAAGAAGTGTTTGGCGGTAACTATTACGACGCATGCGCTTCCGGACTGAGTGCCCATCCGTGGAATTTCATCCGCCCCGTCTAATATTTAACCTGAACGGTGTAACGGAGTGATGACAAAGCGGAAAGACGCTTGACCCGCCGGACAGTCGGCATCAACCCAAAAAGGAAACGTCATGTGTCAAAACTGTATTCACAAAATCGAAGGCAGACTGTCTCTCAAACAACACGTCCACGCCGAACCCTGCCCCAAAACAAGCGCGCCGGAAGAACTAGCCACTGCCGCCGTCGAGGTCAAATTTTTCGGCGAAGAGCTTGACCTGATGGAATCGGCGGCCTGCGCGGCGAATAAGTCATTGAGCGAATTTGCCGCCGAAGCTGCCTTGGAATATGCGGAAATGTATCTGCGTGCCTTTGAAGACGCATCGGCAGACCTGAAACGGAGAAATGAAAATGGCGCAGCGCAACATCAGTAAGGCGGAACACGGAAATATGCGGGTACAGATTACCTGCCCTTGCTGCGGCAGCCGCTGCAAGGTAACGGCGAGTCGGAAGATGACAGACCGCCTCCGTTATAGCTCGATTCAATGCCTGAATGCTTCGTGCGGCTGGTCGGGCGTGGCATCGACGGAAGTCATCAAAACCATTTCCCCGCCCAGCCCGCTGCATCAAAACCCCGCCTTGGTGCCACCGCAGATGACGGCAGACGAAATCATCGAACAACACGGCGGCAGCAGTCAGAGAAATTTGTTGTAAAGGGAAAGAAAAATGAACGGCGAAATCGTCCCGACGTGGAAGTCGGCACCGCAGCGGGTTCGCTTTTTTAGAACCAAAGCCCAAGCCCGCGCCATGTGGAATATCGGCAAAAAGCTGGCAAGCAGTAAAACTGAAAACGCAAAAATCATGAACGGCTTGGAGCGCGACGCGCTCTTGGAACGAAATACAGGCCGTCAGCCGTTGGCGGCTTACAACGATGCCGAAGTCGTCAGAAGTTGGCTGGTTACACCGGAGCAAAGCAAGGCTCTGGAAGATAGCCAGCGGTTGATAAAGGAAATCGCCCGACTGGGCAATATGTTGAATCAGCAAAACGTAGTGTACAGCTTGGGCTTGCCGGTTCTCCAGCTTTCCGAAGCCGCCAGACAGCTTGAAGGCATAGACGAAAAAATAGCCCGCGCGGTATATGCCGGCAGAAAAATGAAAGTAAACCCAGTTTCAGACGACCTTAAGGCTGCCTGAACCCGACCAAACAAGGAAACATCATGAAAATCAAAATCCGCTACATCATCCTCGCCCTGATGCTCGCCGCATCTTATTTTATGCTTGGTTCGACCCACGGAAACATTGCGGAACAGCCGCAAACGCTGCCCGCAACTGACCCAGTCTGCGTTTACGAATCGCCGACATTCGACCATATGGGCGGAGACGCTGAAATCCCGCATGAGGTGGGGCAATGAGTATCTTCGCAGTCATCGGCATTGTTTTTATCGCCGCGCTCGGCGTTTGGCTCTATGTGGACTACAAAATCGAGCAGAAAAAGCTGGACGCGGAAATCGAAGAAAGAATCCAAGATTATTTTAATTATTGAGACATAGGGCGGGCTGAAGCCCGCCACTTACTAGGCAGGACAAATCATGGGCATATCAATTCAAACAGCAAATGCAAAGGCGGCGCAGCAAGACTACGCCGCCGAAGCCTTTTTGCTGCTTCCGCCCGTGTTGCGCGAAGGCTTTGAAAGCCTGAAACCTGCCGAGGCGTCAAAAGCGCGTTCGTTCTTTAACGATTTAATCGTCCGTCAGTTGGACAGCGGCATTCAGCCAGCCGCCGCGCGTGTTCGCGCCGAAGACGGTCTGAAAACCCTGCTCGACAATCTGACCGTTTTGCCGCCCGCCGTCCGTTCGGCAGGTTTAGATGCTTCGGACGACGACATCCGCGGTCTTGCCGATAGCGCAGCCAAGGACATCTATTTTAAAAAACGTATCGGCTGGAGCCTCACCGGTCTGATCCACTATGCCGCCGCCGAATACGGCATCGATACCCAAAAAGTATTCAAGGACAAAATCCCCGAAGCCATCGAAGCCCGCCTGCAAGCCCCTAAATTCTGGCGTCGCCAGCTTCGCCGCATTTTCGCGCGCGCTGCCGAACGCTACCGCCGCGAGGCTGGCTTTGTATCCCGTAAAACGGGGCTTTATGCCTCTGATGAAGCGGTTTTCCGCCGCTTGTCTCAAAAGCGTCGCAATCTTGCCATGTTGCAAACCATGATTGCCATCAATGAGCTGGGGCAAGAATTCACGCTCGAGGCCTTGTCTGAAGTCTCTGTATCTAATCCCGCCCTGCGTCGCGCCGAATTGATGGTGCGTATTCGCGGCTTCGAGGAAATCGCCCGTCTGAAAAACCACGTCGGCGAATTTTTTACGATTACCTGCCCTTCCCGCATGCACCGTATGCACCACTTTGGCAAGCCAAACGAGAAATTCAGCGGCGAAACGCCGACGCAGGCGCAGGAATACTTAAATAAAGTATGGGCGCGTGTCTGTGCGGAATTAGGCCGTCTGAAAATCAAAATCTACGGTTTCCGCGTTGCCGAGCCGCATCATGACGGTACGCCGCACTGGCACGGCCTTGTCTTCATGGAAGAGCAACACCGCCTTACCTTCCGCCGCGTCGTGGCAAAACACGCTTGCCGAGAAAACCGCGAAGAGCTGGGTTTGAAATACTTGGCGACTGCGAAAGAAGCGGACGCGGAAGCCCGCCGAATCCAAGCAAAAATCCGTGCAAAACAAGGCAGCGCGCCTACGCTCGCCGCCATTCGCGCCGGTCTGAAAACCGAGGCGAAATTCTGGGAATCCAAATATTTTAAATTTTGGAAGCAAAGCCCCGCCTCTACCCGCGTTGACTTTGAAGCCATCAACTGGGCGCGCGGCTCGGCTGCCGGTTATATCGCCAAATATATCGCCAAAAACATCGACGGCAAAAGTCAAAGCGGCGAAGGCTTGGGCGTTGACTATGAGTCTGACGCGCTGTTGAGCATGGCAGAAACCGCCGTCCGCGTGGACGCATGGGCAAGTCATCACGGTATCCGCCAGTTCCAGCAAATCGGCGGCTGCCCCGTTACCATTTGGCGCGAGCTGCGCCGAATCAACCCAGACGCTTCAGACGACCTTTTAATGCTTGCCCAACAGGCTGCCGACATGGGCGACTGGATGCGTTTTACCGTCCTTTTGGGTGGCGAGTCCGTATCGCGCAAAAACGTCCGTCTCGGACTGTACCGCGAAGAGGCGAAAGAGCTGAACTGCTACGGTGAAATCCATGCCGACCGCATCATGGGCGTTTACGAAAAAGCCACCGGGCGCGTCGAAATTTCGCGCATCCATTCGTGGGTTTTGAAAAAAAACGGCGGCACTGCCGCCGCTTGGACTTGTGTCAATAACTCTACGAAAATGAAATTCGACCCCGAATCTGCGCAAAATTTAATCAATCGCCCAGCAGCTGCAACCCTGGCCGACCTAGAAAAAACCGAGCCTGTAGAATGGCTTATTTGGAAACACGGATTTTCGGTGCAAACCGCCGTTGATTTAGTTCAGACAGGTTTAAGTCCTGAATTGGCGAAAGAATATAAAAAAGACATGCTCGATTTAGACAATATCGAAGAGCTGAGATACATGAGCCGTGAAACCCGCGAAAAAATCGAAAAAGCGGCGAAAGATAATGCCTTCCATAGCGAATCAGCCAGCAAAAAACAAAGAAACTACCGCGAATACATCCGCAGTATTGAAAAACTACGCCGTCCGCTCGTCAGCGGACTGACTCCGCAAGAACCTATTTTTGACTTCGCCGCCATCAAGGCCGCAAACGAAGCCAATATCCGCGCCAAAACCGTCCGCTACACCAAGCCGCAGTACGACACCGTTGAAAGCGCCATCGAATCTGCCCGCGCCGCCATTAAAGCGTCGCAGGCGATGAATGACAAATTGATTAACCGAAACTGAATGACAAATTGATTAACCGAAACTGACCAACAGGAAAGGAACAAAAATGGGTGAATACATCACGTTGGATGAAGTGAAAAAACTATGGACAATACCGGGCAAAAAGCCGCCGTCCACGACAACCATTTGGGCGCGCCGCCGGGCGGGGCTGATACCGCAGCCGAAGCTGCTAGGGCGGGACAACCTCTATAAGAAGGATGATGTTATCAGAATGAGGGATGAGTACTTCGCCAAATAAAAAAGGCCGTCTGAAAAGTTTCAGACGGCCTTATCCTATTTCTCCACCTTGGCCGTTGCCAAAGTGTACGGCTTAAATTTAAAAACCTCCGCGCCGAATGCGTCGTTTGCTTCGAGAAACGCCGCCTGTATCGGCTCGATTTCATTCGCGGCGAATACTTCCGCCGCCGTCCGGGCATCACCCAAGCCGCCCGCCGCCGTCGGGACGACCCCCATCAATGAAGGAGGCACGCGGTGTATTGTCAGCATATCTTGAGAGGTTACTCCTTTAATATTTAAAAATTCATCCTTGGCGGCGACCTCTGAAATCGGAATCAATTTGATACCTTCAGGTTTACCGTCAGGCGAGCGCAAAAAGACATTGCGGAAATTGCCTTCGCGTTGCGCTTTTTTAAATTGGTCCTTGAGATTATTCCAGTCATCGTTATTCATATTGTTGTCGGTTGCGTACACGATAAAGCCTGCATGGCTGCCGTTGTCGTAGTAGCGCCGTCTGAATGTCGTGGCCGAGTGGTTAAGCTCTGCCGAACTTAAACCCGCTAAATAATCGGGGATGCCGTAAATCTCCTGCACCAAATCCGGTTGCATCAAATGAATAATATCTGATTTCGGGATAAAGTCCGAAGTCTCGAAAACATGGTCGCGCAGGTAGAAATAGCCGTCTTTGTCGTATTTTTTCGAAGAGCGGCGCATATAGACGGACAGTCGGTTTTTAAATCCCAAGACCTTGCCGAATCGGTTGCGCTCCGCCGCCAGATAGCCGTTGCCGGTGACTAGGAAATTAAATGCCAGCTTTTTAAATTCGGCGCGGCTCAAAAGCTTGGTTGGTTCGAATGTGGAAGTTAGGACGTTCAGTTTGCAATGTAGCGCAGACGAATGATGTACACCTACTCGGAGTAAACCAATCAAGTCCTCCTGATTGACGGGCAGTTCATAATAATGGCCGTTGTCGGTACACTCCCACGCCGCACCGAGCCAAGACAAACGCTCGTCGTAGCCCCAACTGAAAATCTCTAAATCTGTACGTGGTTCATTGCCTGTCGAATTTAAATCAGACATAAAAATCCTTTAACTATCAATCTCAAATCGTCCGCTGACAACATTGTCCAACGGCTCTTGATAAAACAACATCATCGCTGCCCAAGCCAAGTCGCCATGACTGGCAGCTTGGCTGCGCGTCGATTCGTAAGTGATGTTCCGTCCGCTGGCGGTAATTGCGCGTCGGACGGACATAAACGCCATCTGCAAATCAATTTTGCCCGCGTCCCACTCGATACGTTTGTTTTTGAGCAGGTTCTGCGTTTTTAAAACCATCATCCCTTTAATGTCGGGCGTGTAGGTCATGCCGATGGCGGGCGGGTAGAATTTTTTAACAAGGTCGTACACCGCCGCGCCGATACCGTTTGCGTCGATGACGATTTTGGTAACGTTGAATTTCTCCGTCATGCCGCGAATGATTTGGGCCTGTGATTCGAAATCCGCCCCGTTAATCATGTGTGTTTCTAAAATTCGGAATGGTTCGCCGTTGCGTTGCGGCGGGACGGCGACCACCAAGCCGGACGCGTCGCCGGTATAGCTCGGGTCGTAGCCTATCCATACGGGGATATTCCCCGCCGGACGCATCATGTCAGGTTTGTACCAAGTCCAATCCCACGATTCGACACCGCAGGCTTGCAGGTCGGCAAAGTGAAACACGCCCTCGCCGTCCGGGACGAATTGACACTCAAAGAGCTGTGCGAACTTGTCGGGCGAGTTGCGCTGGCGCAGATAATCAATATCGAAGAGGTTGCAGCCCGACTCCTGCGCATCATGAATCGTAACGATTTGCCGCCATTGCGCGTCGGCATCCTGACGACCGTTTTTTAAAGCGGCATGACTCAAATCGAGCTTGATATGCTCGCTTCGAGGGCGGCCTTCGTTAAACATCGCGCCCGACCAAAAACAATAAGCGGGGTGGCCTTCGGATGACGGCGTGGAGAAATAGGTCGTCTTCAGGTGCTTTTGACTCGCCATCGGCTCGGCCAGTGTTTGCAACCGCTCGAAATCGGGAATCCAGAAGTATTCGTCGACGTACAAGTTACCGTTGCGACCTTGTGCCGTCCGTGAATTGGTGCCTAAAAAATGCAGTTCCGCGCCATTGTGCAAAGAAATCACATCCCCGCCTTTAAGCTCGACATCGACCATCTTGCAGAGGTTGAGGATGTATTGCTTGAACTGATAGGCCTGTGCGCGGGACGCAGACAGGAAAATGGAGTTGATGCCCGTTTTTAGGCTGGTTAGGAAGGCTTCGCGGGCAAAATAGAAAGTCGCGCCGATTTGGCGGCTTTTTAAGATATTTCGAAAACGGTGCGTCCGATAAATCTCGCCCCAATACCGCTGATAATCGAAACACTGCTCTTCAAAAATCTCAACCATGCGCTGCTGCTGCTCGGGTGCGATATAGTTTTTCGGCGGTTTTTCGACGGAGCGGGTGCGGCTGCGTTCGGTGCGCTCGGTACGTTCACGCGGTGGGCGATCTATGGTCGGCACGCTGTCAAAAGGCGGCTTGTCTGCGCCGTCAAATCGGTTGTTTTTCGGCGTTTCCGATTTTTCAGACGGCCTTTTGCCTTCGCCGCCCATTAATGCGGAAAGTTGGCGCATTTCTTTGTAAACGCCGTCTGATTTGTTCGGCAGGTTGACGAGTTGGATCAGGCGCGCTTCAATAGATGAGGCAACACGCTGCATCGGTGTTCCGCCATCCCAGTTTTCCCGTTGCTTCCAAGAATGTACCGTGGCGGGCTTCAGTCCCAAATGCCGCCCGATGGCGGTAATTTTCCATCCCTGCCAGTAAAGAGACCGCGCAACAAGGCGCGGGTCGATATTTTGGGCAATTTCAATATTCTGACGTTTTTCCATGTCTTCAAAAAATAGCGGCAATACCCGATTTTCGGGCAAAAATGCCAATCCTACCCGTGCCGCATGACTTGAAAAACCCACCTAAAACCCCTGTCGCTTGCCGTCTTTTCCGTAAATGCCAAAATAAAACGGACAAACACCCGAGCGCATACGCATGAATAAATCCGCCAAAAATTCCACCGAAAAATTCAGCGACCGATGGTTCTGCATCGGCAAATCCGGTGCAACTGCCGACGGTCGAACGATCGAATCAGCCGACCTCATCGCCGCCGCAGAAGCTTACGACCCACAAATCTACGGCGCACGCATCAACCTTGAGCATTACCGCCCATATTCTCCCAAAAACGACTATTCAGGCCTGGGGGACGTCCTCGAGCTGAAAGCAGAGACTTCAGACGGTATTACCCGCCTTTACGCTCGCATCGACCCTACTGAAAAAATGTTGGGCTACATCAAAGAGCGCGAAAAAGTCTATACATCCATGGAAATCATGAAGCCATTCGCCGACACCGGCAAAGCTTATCTGGTCGGCCTTGCGATGACGGACAGCCCTGCATCTCTTGGTACGACTATGCTCAAGTTCCGTCAGCTCAATCCGGAAGACACCAACTACACCGCCGCCTACACCGAAATGGAAAGCCTGCCAATGACCCAACCTGCCAACCAACCCCAACACGAGAAAAAAGGCTTTTTTGCCGCCCTCCACGACAAAATGTTCAATAAGAAATCAGATCCCGCCCCTGTCGAAACAGAAAAAAACGACTACACCCAAGCCTTTGCCGACCTGAACAAAGAATTGGAGCAGTCTGCCCAAATTACCCAAAAACTCGCCGATGACTACACTGCCCTGCGCAAAGAATTCGATGCCTTTAAGGCCGCTATTGAATCCGCTCCGATCAATCAGGCAGAGCCGCATACCGGCGCGAATACAACCCCTGCTTCCGAATTTTAAGAAAAGGTAAGCCATGCACCCGTATATCCAGCAATATATCAACGCCGTCGCCAAAGCCAACGGTACAACTGCCGAAGGCGTATCCCGCCATTTCAGTGTAACGCCCGCCGTTTCTCAAAAAATGCGCGAAGCCGTCCGCCTGGAGTCAACATTCCTGCAAAAAATCAACATCATCAGCAAAACCGAAATTGCCGGCTCAATCATTGGTTTATCAACAGGTCTGAATGCCTCGCGAACTGATACTAAAAACGGCGACGGTACTGTACGCCGTCAGCCCAAGCCATATCACAACCTGACTGACCGCCAATATTTGTGTAAAAAAGTAAATTTTGACACTCAAGTCAGCTACGACGATATGGACTCTTGGAGCAGTCAACCTGAATACGTCAAGTTGATCAATAACCAGCTCATCAAATCCAAAGCTTTGAGCCTGATTGCCATCGGTTTCAACGGTACGTCTGCCGCCGCTACATCCGACTTTGCGGCAAATCCTCTCTTGCAGGACGTACAAACCGGCTGGTTGCAGCATATGCGTACCAATGCAGCATCCAACGTCATGGGCAGCGCAACCAATGCCGTCGAAATCGGCGAAGGTAAATCCTATACCTCTCTCGACCATTTGGTTACGGACGTTGCCGAAAGCTTGATTGACGAAGAGTTCCACGACATGCCGGGCATGACCGTTATCTGCAATCAATCTTTGCTGTCTGAAAAATACTTTGCCGTTATCAAAGAAGCAGGCAACAAGGCAAGTGAGCTGCGTCCTGCCGACATCATCATGTCTGAAAAACGCTTGGGCGGTCTGCCGGTCGTAACTGCACCGTATTTCCCCAAAAATACGATTTTGGTTACTCCGCTGAAAAACCTGTCCATCTACTTCCACAAAGGCGGCCATCGCCGCAAGCTGGCGGACGAACCTGAATTCGACCGCATCGCCGACTACCAGTCAGAAAATATCTGCTATGTCGTCGAAGAGTACGGCGCAGCAGCTTTGGTCGAAAACATCAAAATCGTGAAGTAGAAAAAAAGGCCGTCTGAAATTTCAGACGGCCTGATGAAAGGGATCCAATGACTCCAGCCCAGGCACACAAACAACAGGTTTTAGCAGAGAAGGCAGCAAAAAACGGCGAAAACATCCATGTCGCCGAACCCTACCGCCGACTGTTGGCAAGCCTTAACACCGATCGCGCCTTCCTACACCAAATTAAATCCGTATCCGACAAAATCCAAGCCAAAAAAGGAATGGTAGAAAAATATCTTCCATGGCTGGAAGACGTCTATCTCTCCGGTTCGGCCGCTGAAACCGATCCAGTCTTCACTACCGCCCTGCTTTGGTTGATTGACATTGGCGAGCTTGACCAAGCCGTGCCATACATCCTATTTGCCATCGAGCATGACATGAAAGTCAAAGATGACTACCGTCGTGATCTGCCCGACCTCTTAATTGAAGAGCTGGCTGAACAGTATGGATACGGTGCTGACTTGAGTAAAGCCAACCATACTGATCTGCTCACACTCATCAGCACCGTCAACCCAGACACGGGTATGCATACCTTAAATCTGACAGACATCATCCGCGCCAAGTTCTACAAAGCCTCTGGAGAACGTGCGGAAGAAGCCGAAGACCTCGAAAGTGCGGCGAGTTACTACGAAAACGCACTGAAGTATTCTGAAAAAATCGGTGTCAAATCCCGCCTTGCAGCCATCAAAAAACAGCTTAAAGGCTGACCTAGCTCCCCTCGCCGGGCGCAAGCCTGCGGCAAGTCCTCCAGAAATATCATGGACGGCCTTAGCATGCAAAGCCTCTGCGCCTCCTTTCCAAAGCCCGCCTAAATATCGGGCAGGCTTCTTCCGTAAGGAAATGAATCATGACTATTGTTTTCGCCGACACCCCAGATCAAGGGCGGCAAGCATTAGACCAATCTGAAGTTCGCAGTATTCCTTTTTTCCCAATCATCGACCTTGCCAACTTTCGCGAAGTAATGAGGATTGAAGCGAACATTTCAAGCAGCCGTGTTTACCATGCCGTCCTCGAAGCCGTCGCACACGTCAACGGCCAGCTTAAGAAATACCGCATTGCCGCCGTACAGGTTGGCAGAGGCACTCTTGCCGAAACAGGCGATTCAGACGACGTCATTAATGGCGAATCGGTTAAAGCCATCCATTACCGCCGCGCCGTCTATTGCTATGCCAAATCACTTCTGCTGGAAAAATACGCAGATACAGAACCATCGGGAAAAGCGGGCGAGCGTGCCGAAATGAAACAACATCAAGCCGAAGACTTCCGCCGTGAAGCACACTATGCCACCGCGGCAGTCATGGGCGAGCGCCGCTGCGATTCGGAATTAATTTGATGGAATACACGACCCGTGAAGGCGATACCGTCGCCAATATCGCTTGGAACCATTACGGGACGTCCGCAGGCTACACCGAACAAATCCTGACCGCCCCTGAAAATTACGGCTTATCGAAATATCCTGCCCTCCTGCCTGCCGGTTTGACTATCCGACTGCCTCAAGCCAACCACGAAGAAGCACAACAAAAATCCACCCTGAATCTATGGGACTGAAAACGTCATGACCCAAGACAAAACTACCACTGCTGTCAACGCCGCCGTAATTATCATCGGCAGCTACCACGTCCACGCCTCCGTAGCCTTCGGTGCACTCATAGGCGCATCGCTGTTCGTATTAAGCCAAAAGGCAGAGCGACCGATTAATAAGGCATGGCTTTTTGCTGTGTCTTTCATCGGCGGCATTTTCGGTTACGACGGCGCAGAAGGCCTAATCAACTGGCTGCTGCCGGGTGAAACACTGACCATCAATAGCTTTACCGCCGCTGCCATTTTTTCTGCCGGACTGGTTTTAGGTTTACAGCGTGTCATGCGCCTGATTGAAAAAGGCCGTCTGAAAACCCTGGAAGAGGAAAAAGAATCATGAATACAGTCCAATCTGCTGCCGTCATTGCCCTGTCCCTGACCGCGGCCATTCGTATCATCCTTTTTGACACCCGCGGGAAAACACATAAGCCGTTAAGTGCGGCAATCGCCTATTTATCTATCGTATGGTTTTGCAGTCTCGCCCTGGCCGCTGCCTTTTCCATTAAATCACTGACTATATGGTTGCTTATCTTCGGACTGGCCCTGCACACGGGCGCAGTGCTATGGAGTGGCGGCAATATCAGCAAAATCCACCCAAAGAAAACACGACCAAGCACAGAAAATCAAGGTTTTTTGAACCGCGTATCAAAAAAAATACCGCAAGAAAATATTTAAACACACGAATAAAAAAGGAAGAAAGCATGACTGAATTGCCCTGGATGGCAGAAGCCCGCCGACACGTCGGATTGAAAGAAATCGTCGGCGCGAAACATAACCCGATTATCCAATCTTGGCTCAAAGAAATGGGAAACTTTCCCAATGCGGCAAAAGCATGGTATGCGGACGATGAGACACCATGGTGCGGCCTATTTGTTGGTTACTGCCTCGGTAAAAGCGGCCGCGGCGTTATCAAAGATTGGTATCGCGCCAAGGCATGGGCGGAGGCTGGTCTGACTAAGCTGGCTAAACCCGCCTATGGCTGTATCGCCGTGAAATCCCGCAAAGGTGGCGGCCATGTGTTTTTCGTCGGTGGCAAAAACGCTAAAGGGCAAATTATGGGATGGGGCGGTAATCAGGGCAATGCCGTATCAATCGTGCCGTTTAACGGTGCAGACATTGATGGCTACTATTGGCCGTCTAAATTGGTTGATGGTAAGCCGGTTAAATCGTACCCATCCGCAGAACGTTACAACCTGCCTATTGTTACCGGCACTGCGGCAGCAGGCGTAAGCGAAGCCTGAAACGGAGGAATCATATGAAAACAGCTATTGTTGTTGCCGTATCTTATATCCTGACCGTCGCCGTCCTCGGATATAGCTTGATGCACATGCGCAAAAGCAATAAGGCACTGACACAAACAGTCGCCGCGCAGGAAGACGCCATCAAATCAAAAGACGCAACAGTCAAGATTTATAAAGCCCGCGCCCAAAGCTTGCAGGCGCAGGTAGACCAAATGATGAAGGTGCAGGCTGAAAAAAACAGCCAAGTCGAAGCAGCACTGACTAAGCATCATGAATGGTCGTCTGAAAAACTGCCCGAAGATGTAGCCCAAACCATCAATAAAAAATAACAGCGGGGCGCATGATCGCGCCCTTTTAAACATCAAACTATGAAAGATAAAAATGAAACGTCTCTCCGTTCTCGTTGCCGCCGTTGCCCTTGCTGCCTGCGCCCATAATCCGCCGGTATCCGTACAGGCTGCCGAGTCATGCCCGCCGGTGCCGAAATGTGAAGCCTACCCGCCTGAAGAGATTGCAACCAATGCGGACATGGTTCGCGCATTGATTGCCTATCGCTCGGCTTTTGAGCAGTGCCGCCTCTATCGGGACGCTTTGTCAGCCTGCCTAAAAGGGGACGGACACCATGACTGACATCATCGACCAAGCCTGCGACTTAGAGCAAAAAATGCGCGAATACTGGTTATTACGCCACAAAGAACAAGAATCCGCCGCGCCATCCGCCCAAGAGTGCGAAGAGTGCGGCGAAATCATCCCCGAAGCCCGCCGAGAAGCCGTGCCGGGGTGCCGTTTATGTATAGACTGCCAGCGCGAAGAAGAGCAACGGTGGAAATTCAAAAGATAAGAGGCCGTCTAAAATGGAAAAGCCAAAAAGCCTGCGTCTTGCTATCCAGGAAACACTGCCGGAGTTTAAAGCGGCACCTGACCGTCTCCGTATGACGGTTTTGTCTGGACAGATTATTCCGAAACGCAATACATTGAGTTACGAAGCGAAGTACACGCTTAATATTTTTGTTCAGGAGTTCCATCGCGATCCTGCGTATCTCTTTTTGATCGTGAACAAGTGGCTGCAAGAAAATCAGCCGGATATTTTGTGTCCGGGCGCAGACGCATCATCAAGAGCCTTTGTTTTCGAGGCAGAGCCGATAGAGTCAGATGTCTGGGATGTAATGATCGAATTAAAATTGACAGAAACAGTCATTGCAGGTTTGGATGAAAACGGCTTAGTCTCCTACAAAACAAAATCCGAGCCGCCGCGCCCCGTTTTTTAAACAGATAAAGGACGCATAATGCGTCCTTTGCTTCAAGTGCAAGAGGAAATATGGAAGAACTGGAAGCACTCGTTGCCCAAATCGAACATTTAGCGCTAAAGATTCAACCGTCTGCCCGTGCCAAACTTATGCACAATATCGCGACGGAGCTACGCCGCCGCAACCAAAACCGCATTAAAGCCAATATCGAGCCTGACGGAAATCCTATGGTCAAACGCAAACGCCAAGGTGACCGTTTTGCTTTCCGAAACCTACGGGATGGAGAGGAACTACACCGCCGCCCGTTTCGTTTTTTTGGAGAACTATACGGAGATAGAGATATGGACCCTATTGCATATAGTCGTACAGAAAACGGAAATGAATTGGTACGGTTCGAGGGCGACCGCGAGCTGTACGGATTTCGGCGCGAATATTTGTACCTGAAAACGCCGACAATATCCCGTATGGTAATGTTTCGCCGTATCGGAGCCGCCCGTTGGTTGCGTCAAAAAGCAGACGAGAATCATGCAAAAATCGGATGGTTTGGCGGTAAAGTCGCACAAATTGCAACAGAACACGAAGACGGTAGCACGGCAAAAAACCTGCCATCCCGCCTGCTATTGGGCTTACCGAAAGAAGACTTGGAGTACATTACAGACCAAATACTAAACGCCATAAAAATGGAGTAAAAAAGGCCGTCTGATTTATTCGGACGGCTTTATTATTATATTTTACAAGTAGCGCATAAATCAGCATAAAAATGTTAAATCTTGCATAAAAACGCATAAAAAACCAATGTTCGAAAATCGCCGAAAACCCTATGAAATATAAGGATTGCAGTAGGAGTCGCCGCTGCATAAAAAAACGCACCCCCACAGGCTCCGAGCGAGGGAGCGGGAGCGCGCGCTACCTGCTGTCAGTGTAGAACAGAGAGACCTTCCTAAATTCAGTAAGGCTGGTTTAATCCATATCGTGGGAAATAAGATTTTATGTGTTACCTTATGTGTTACTTATACTTTTCAAAAAAATAATCATCAATAAATCATATAGGTATGATTAAATTTTAATCCCTTCCTCTCTGCCAGATACTAAAGACACCAGCTAACGGTGTCTTTTTTCATATCCGCCCTTCTTAAAAATATTACACCACACTTTTATTTCTATTACCCTCCAATCATAAACCTGCCACTCATTCTTATCTTATACTAAACCTTAATGATTAAAGGCCGTCTGAAAGTTTTCAGACAGTCTCTTTCTTAAAACCTACCAAATCCCGAACCATTGTTTATCAGACTGCTTTTTATCACCGCTCTGCTGCTCATAATTTTGACGGCGAAATTGCCAAGGTGCTTGCGGATTGTCTTTTTTCCATAAGCCTTTTCGTTTTTCCTTGGCTTGTTTTTGTGCGGCCGAATAGTCAGTGTAAGCGGTTTTACTTTGTTGTTTTTTGGCATAACTTTCATAATGCCATGCGGCGCCATCCCGTATCTGCATTAAATTCAAGTCAATCGTGCCGACAGATACTTGGGCAACTTCGCGCTGGTAGCGGTCAGCTTCAAACACACGGACTTTGACTTTTTTATTCAATGCGGCATCAATCAGATTATCTCGTGATTGCGTACCATAAGCCTGATTGATTTCCGGTGCATCAATATAGGCCATACGGATTTTGTGTTTCCGGCCGTCGCTATCGATAATATGCACGGTATCGCCATCATGGATTTTGATGATTTTTCCGTTGTATGTGTAGGATTGTCGCAATGACTTTTGTTTTTGTTCCGGTTTGGGTTCAGCTTCGGCTTTGGTGTCAGATGTGGCTTTGACGACATTTTCACCCAGCCATTCATTGACCTTTTCCAAACCGATATTGTCGCTTTGTGCCAATGTTGCGGCAACGCTTACCCCTGTACGAATCAACTCGGTATCGCGTGAGCTGTAACCAAGCGCGCCCAAAACGGATAAAACAACGGGCAACCATTTTATAATTTTACTAATTTGCATATTTTGCCAAATTGAAGGCCGTCTGAAAGACCTAATACACTTTCAGACGGCCTTTAAGATTGATTAATCTTCATTAATCCTGACAAGGCAGGATGACTTTTGCGCCTTCTGCCGTACCCAAAACCAACACATCGGCGGCATCGCGGGCAAAAATACCGTTTTCGAGTACGCCGGTGATTTTGTTGATTTCGTCTTCCATTTTCAGGGCTTGGTCGATATTGAGGCCGTGAACATCGACGATTTGGTTGCCATAGAAAGTAGTATAGCCGACACGCAACTCAGGCTGTCCGCCCATGGCAAGCAGTTTGCGCGACACCAGCGAACGGGCATTTTCAACCACTTCTACCGGCAACGGGAATTTACCCAAACGGGAAACATATTTGCTTTCATCGGCAATACAGACAAATTTATCGGATGCACTGGCCACGATTTTTTCGTTCAAATGCGCACCGCCGCCACCTTTAATCATTTGCAGCGCGTGGTTGACTTCGTCTGCGCCGTCAACATAAACCGCCAAACCCATCACTTCATTCAGTGAAACTTCTGGAATTTCATATTTCGCCAAAAGCTCGCTGGATTTTTTAGAAGTAGACACGGCACCCTTAATTTTCTTACCGCTTTTACCCAAAGCTTCGATAAAGAAGTTGATGGTAGAGCCGGTACCGATACCGATGTATTCGTTTTCAGGAACAAATTCCACCGCTTTTTCGGCGGCAATACGTTTGAGTTCGTCTTGAGTTGCCATGTTGTCAGTCCTTCAGTTTGAATAATAAAGTAATTTTAAGCTCTTAGGCTTTAATCAGCAATACTGCCGCTTGCGCTTCAATGGCTTCCATACGCCCCAGATAGCCAAGTTTTTCGTTGGTTTTACCCTTGATGTTCACGCAGTTTTCAGGCAAACCCAAATCTACGGCAATATTGGCGCGCATTGCTGGAATATGCGGCGCAAGTTTTGGCTTTTGCGCAATCACAGTCGTATCGACATTAACCACCTTCCAACCCAATACCTGCACGCTTTGATAAGCCTCGCGCAACAGCACACGGCTGTCTGCATCTTTGAATTCGGCGGCAGTATCAGGAAAATGGCTGCCGATATCGCCCAAACCGGCCGCGCCCAACAGGGCATCGGTAATCGCATGCAAAAGCGCATCGGCATCGGAATGGCCCAGCAAGCCTTTTTCAAACGGAATGTTGACGCCGCCGAGTATCAAATCTCGCCCTTCAACCAACTGATGGACATCGTAGCCCTGTCCGACACGGATATTCATATTGTTTCCTTAAATAATGGGTTTTAATTGTTCAGACGGCCTTGAGCAACAATCTGACAATGTATTCGTCTTGCGGCAGCGTCAATTTTAAATTGCGCGTATCACCCTGCACCAAGCGCGGTCGGATACCCAGTTTTTCAACCGCTGATGCTTCATCCGTAATTTCACTCAAATCATCAACCGATAAGGCTCGATTTAATAAGGCCGTCTGAAAAAGCTGCGGCGTTTGCGCCTGCCATAATCCTGCACGTGCAACGGTTTCATCAATATGATGACTGCCGTCTGCCCGCTTGAGCGTATCGGCCACCGGTATGGCCAGAATGCCGCCTTCATCATTTTCGCCTGCCTCATCAAGCAAACGAGTTAACGCTTCGGCAGGCAGGCAACAGCGCGCAGCATCATGAACCAAGATATTGTCTTGCGCCTCGGCCAAACCTTGCTCCAATAAAACGGACACACCATTGCGTACCGTTTCGGCACGACTTGCACCGCCCACTCGGAAGACACGCACCTTCTCAGATAGGGCCGTCTGAAAAACCGAATCTTCCGGCGAAAGAATAACGGCAATTAAATCTATGCGGGGGTGTTGCTCAAAAATTTCTATGGCATATTGCAATACGGTTTTACCATTGATTTCAACATATTGTTTAGGTTTTCCCGCGCCAAATCGCGCCCCGACACCGGCAGCAGGAATCAAAGCGATATTGCGGCGCATCATGCTGACGCTCCGGCATCGGCCTCATTCGGCGTTTCTGCCTTGCGCCATACACACACTTCGCCCAAATCGTCCAAATATTTTTCATGCGCGGCCAGCTCTTCCGCATTGGCTTTGATGACTTTCAACTGCGACGTACGTTTAGTTTCAGCAATAACGGTTGGTTTGACTTCGCCCTCTTCTTCCGCCTCGCCGCCCATCAGGTCGAACTGCTGACGCGTCATGGCAAGATAGACTTCACCCAAAAGCTCGCAGTCGATTAACGCGCCGTGCAAGACACGTTTGCTGCGGTCAACGGAAAAGCGGTTACACAAGGCATCCAAGCTTGCCTTTTGCCCCGGAAACATTTCACGCGCCATGGCCAGCGTGTCGGTGACTTTACAGCCGAGCTCCTCAATAGAAGGCAAACCCATGCGGCGGAATTCCATATTCAGGAAGCCGACGTCAAACTTAGCATTATGGATGATCAGCTCTGCGCCACGTATAAAGTCGGCAATCTGTTTACCCACTTGGGCAAACGGCGGCGCATTCTTCGCTTCCAATACTTCAATCGTCAAACCATGCACCTTCGCCGCTTCCTCCGGCATATCGCGTTCGGGGTGGACATATAAATGAAGGTTGGAGTCGGTCATTTGGCGATTAATCATTTCCAAGCCGGCAAATTCGACCAGACGGTCGCCGCTTTCAGGATAAAGGCCCGTGGTTTCCGTATCGAGGATAATCTGACGTTGGCTCATGGTTGGTGGTTTCTACAATTATCAAAACGTCCTGAATCATACTGAAGGCCGTCTGAAATGTATAGTCAGCAAAACTTTAGCTGCTTTTCAAATACCCTTTTAACGCTGGATTTGTTCAGACGGCCTTTATTATTTTTTCATCTATTGGCCAGCTATTACTCCAATTTTGAGTAGAAAACCCAATTTCTATAAAATTTTTTAAATTTAATTTCTTTAATAATGAATACCTTACTTATTATTTAAATAATAGGAACAATTATCATTTGCAAATTTAAAAAATCTCCGTATAATACAACCCATCGAAACGAAACAACCGCACCACAGAATGAAAGGAGAAGAAAATGCCCGAAAGTATTTTTAAGCAAGTCTCCCTTGACATTCTGAGACTGCACCAACAAGCCATCCGCTCTTTAATCGCCACCAAATGTTGCGATGAGTGCGAAGTACACGACGCAGTATTCATTACTTTAGATGGCCGCTATTATGTTTGGCTTCCTTGCATGGGCAAATCGCCCCAATCAGAAACCGGCATCCTGCTGATTGAAGATGAAGACGGCAATACACGCTTGAGCTGGGTGGCCGACACACGTGAAGTCAAGCAAAAAGACAGTCTGTACAACCGCGTTGTTTCCGCCCTGCAACGAAAAATGCAGCGCACGAAAAACAAGTTCATCCAGTCGGCAAACGCCCGATTGCTCGAACTCACGCCTCAGCAAGGCCGTCTGACGACAAACAGCGAAGATTTCTCGCTTTCACCACATGACTTGATGAAAGCACTTTATCCGGCAACACATCAAATAGGAGAATTTGCCCTGTAACAGTTTTTGGTAGTGGTTTGTGTTCCTTTTGCGCCCCTTAACATTTTAAAGGGGCGATTTTTTTGCCTCTGCTTTTCAGACGGCCTTAAAACCGGTTTTCCAGTACAATAAAGGCCGTCTGAACATTTCCTACTTTTCAACCATGCAACTGCTCAAATACATCCAATCGCAGGGTCTCGGCAGCCGCAAGCAATGCCAGTGGCTGATAGACAATGACTGTATCGCCATCAACGGCGAAATTCATAATCGTGCAAAAGACGATATCGATCCGTCTCAAGTGCGCACCCTGTCTGTTGACGGCGAAGAGATTGCCGCCGTACCCATGCCCTATTTCTACATTTTGCTTCATAAGCCTGCGGATTACGAAACTTCGCACAAACCCCAGCAATATCCGAGCATCTTCAGCCTTTTTCCCGACCACATGCGCAATATCGATATGCAGGCAGTCGGCCGCTTGGATGCAGACACAACCGGCATTATTCTAATTACCAACGACGGGCAATTTAACCACCGCGTTACTTCGCCCAAACACAAAGTTCCGAAGCTCTACCGCGTTACCTTGAAGCATCCTGCCGACGATACCCTTTGCGCTACGTTGAAAAACGGAGTCCTCCTGCATGACGATAATGAAACCGTCGCTGCCGCCGAAGCAGTGTTGGCCGACCCAAACACATTGATGATGACCATTACCGAGGGCAAATATCATCAGGTCAAGCGCATGGTCGCAGCCGCAGGCAACCGTGTCGAGCAGCTCCACCGTGAACAATTCGGCGACTGGAATATCGACGATTTGGCCGCCGGAGAATGGAAATTCATCCAAATCTAAAAAAATTCCAAAATTTTGAGATATTTTTTTAAACAAAATGGATTTTTAATTTCTTTAAAATCAAACACCTAAACCTTATTATTTTTATTTAACAGAATTTAACACTAGAAGGACTGAACTATTGTATAATTCGCCTGTCTGAGTAACACTTGCTTCGAGAGAAGTGAGTAAGTGAGTAAGACGTTTTCCCCGTAATGTGTTTGGCCATCTATACTTTCCCCTTAGTATAGATGGTTTTTTTTATCTAAAATTTGACAATCAAGCGGGCATGCTTTTAGACGGCCTTTCTCATCTAAAGAAGCCATCATTGCCAAACCCATCTCCACTCATTAACTTGCCATTACTCCTTTTCTCTTTCTCGTCTCTTCCGCATCAATCTGTGCCGTTCCAATTTCAGACAAATCGTTTTATAGAAAGAAAATCTATCGGCTATCCAAGCTAGGGTTACAGGATATTATTAGACAGCCTTAGAGAAAGACCATCTTTGTTGCCGACATATTTGAAAGCACACCTTAGTGCTATCCAATCCCCTCACAACAACCCTTTCCCATATCCCACTTTTCAGACGGCCTTTATCGTTACGGCTCTTTCAATCATTCGTATCGCTTCAGACAAATTCTCTGTTTGCAGGTTTCAATACCAAGCAAACCAGAGAAACCCACTAAAAATTCTTCATTACATGGTTTTTTTAACTAATTTTCTTTTCAGACTTTAGTCAAGATTCGTTAAATCTTTGCGGTAAAATGTTGTCTTTATTTTCATGTATCTGAGTTTTTATGTCTTCCAATCAACCCCGTCAAACTTGGTCCAACCGTTTGACTTACATCCTTACCGTTGCCGGCGCGACTGTCGGTTTCGGCGCAACGTGGCGTTTCCCGTATTTAGTCGGTGAAAACGGCGGCGGCGCATATGTGTTTTTGTTCTGTATCGCCATGTTGGTCATCGGTATTCCGATGATTTTGGTGGAAAACGTCATCGGCCGCCGTAAAGGCGTGAACGCGCTGGATGCGTTTGGCGGCTCGATGAACGGCAAACCTGTTGCCAAAGTTTGGAAAGCGGTCGGTTGGATGGGCCTGCTCGGCGCATTCGGCATCATGGCCTATTACATGGTGCTCGGCGGCTGGGTCATCAGCTACATCGTCAACATCATCGGTGGCAATTTGGACATTTCCAGCCCTGTCAGCGGCGAAATAACGAAAAGCTTCTTTACCGAACACATCGAAAACAGCCCTTGGGAAATTGCGTTTTATACCTTCCTATTTGTGGTTGTGAACCAATGGATTTTGGTCAAAGGCGTCATTGGCGGTATTGAAAAAGCGGCAAAATACCTGATGCCTTTGCTGTTTTTATTCCTGATTGCCATGGTCGTGCGCAACGTTACCCTGCCGGGTGCGATGGAAGGGATTACTTTCTATCTGAAGCCTGATTTCAGCAAAATTACCGCCGAACTTTTCGTCTTCGTTTTGGGGCAAGTATTCTTCGCACTGAGCTTGGGTTTCGGAGTGATGATTACGTTATCCAGCTATCTGGATAAAAACGAAAATCTGGTTCAGACGGCCGTAATTACCGCGATTACCAATACTTTGATTGCCGTGTTGGCTGGCTTTATGATTTTCCCATCCCTCTTCAGCTTTGGCGTTGCCCCTAACTCCGGCCCGACGCTGGTGTTCCAAAGCCTGCCGATCGTGTTCTCCAATATGTGGGCAGGCCCTGTATTTGCAGTGATTTTCTTCTCACTGCTTCTGATTGCCGCGCTGACCACTTCTCTGACCATTTATGAAGTGTTGATTACGACCATTCAGGAGAAAACCAAAATCCGCCGCGCAGCGGCTATTACCATCGTACTGACAGGTATTTTTATCTTCGGCAATATCCCTTCCATCTTGAGCTACGGCCCATGGAAAGATATTTCCGTGTTTGGTAAAAACATTTTCGATGCTTTTGACTATATCAGCGGCAACATCCTGTTTATGCTGACCGCGCTCGGCTCTGCCTTGTTCGTCGGTTTCGTGATGAAAGATGAAGCGAAGGACGAATTGCTCTACAAAGGCAACCATACTACGGTCAATATCTGGTTTGCCTATGTGAAATACCTCGTGCCGTTGGTGATTCTGCTGATTTTCATCAGTAATCTGTTCTGATAAGCAAACATATAAAAAGGCCGTCTGAAATATTCAGACGGCCTTTATTTTAACTACGCTTTATTCTGCCCAGTTTTTCTTCTTACTGGTTTTACCGATACCGGGGTTGAAGCTGTTGGTTGGGTCGAGTTTTTTATAGAACTGTTTCAGCTCGGGCTTGGCTTCATACAGATGACCGACATTATGCTCGGCAGGATATTGCGCACCGCGTTGGTCAAGCAGATGGAGCATTTCATGTTCCAAAGCCATACAGTCGTTGCCTTTTTTAATGATGTAGTCCTGATGGAACACATGACACATAAAATGTCCGTAATACAATTTATGGATGATTTTATTGTCGATTTCGGGCGGCAGTGTTTCAAACCAATCACGATCATCACGACGCAAGGCGATATCGAGTGCAACCAAATCCTCTACTTCATCATCATGTACAGAACGGTAACGGATCGCGGCAGAAGCCACAGCAAAGCGATGCAGCATAGCCGCCTGCGTTTCTTCGGCATTACATTCAAAGAATGCGCCGCCATGGGTTGCAAAATATTCCTTCAAGAAAGCACGCGCTTCTTCTACCCCCTCGCCACCCATTTTTAAAATCAGGTGATGTTCATATTTATCCCGATAGTTGCGCATAGATTTCGGCAAGTGATCGGGCAAAATCTTACTGATCAGTTGCATGAATTTATCAGAGAAGTGTTTTGGTAAGAAACTTATCTTTTTGCTGAATCTATCCACACGGGCCTTCAGATCAAACAGTTTCGGAAGTTGGTGGGTACCGAACGTCTTAATGATATAAAAAGTATCTTTACCATAAACGGCAGCAATATCAAAAGCATGACGATGGATATACTCACCAGAAATAGGCAGGTTTTTAAACTCGCTCAAAGCAGCACGACGAATATCGGTCAGCTCATTAATATCATTTGTACCGATATAGAAAACGGCAGTCTGTTTTTCTTGTGGGAACGTATCCAAGCGTACGGCAAACACCATCAGCTTGCCCGCGCAACCTGATGCTTCGTAGTGACGCGCAGGGTCGGCATTAAAACGGGCGGCAGTCGGTTCATTCACTTGGCGGACATGATCGCAATAAGCATGGTCATGCCCTTTGCCTGCATTTTGAACAATGTCTTTTTTCTGATAATGGAAACCTTGCAGATTGGTCAGAATTTCTTCAGGGGTTTCGCCCAAATCAATGCCCAAATGGTTGACCAGCTCCAGCTTACCCTCTTCGTTGATTTGTGCAAACAGGGCCATTTCCGTATAAGCCGGACCACGCTGTACCAATGCACCGCCGGAGTTATTACATACGCCACCCAATACAGATGCGCCGATACAGGACGAACCAATTACAGAGTGCGGCTCACGGCCTAAAGGTTTCAGCAGCAGCTCCAATTGATTCAAGGTAGAACCGGGCAGGCAGACAACCTGTTCGTTATTGTTAATCGGCTGAATGATGTTCAGACGCATGGTATTCACAATCACAATATCTCGGTCGTAATCATTGCCGTCAGGAGTCGAGCCGCCAGTCAGGCCGGTATTGGCAGCCTGCGTAATCACGATAACATCAGCCTCAACACATGCCTGCAAGATTTGCCACATTTCCAACACCGTACCCGGGCGGACAACTGCCAGCGCCTTGCCTTCGCCAAAACGATAGCCTTGACGGTATTGTTCGGTTTTCGCCGGGTCTGTGATGATGTATTTTTCACCGACGGTTTGCGTCAGCCGGCTGATTAATTGTGTAGCATTCATTGCATACTCCTTGAGAGATTAAAATATTTATTAGATTGCAAGCATTGTAGTAATCCGTTCAATCAAAGTAAAGGCGAAACCCGTTTTTTAAACTCATCTTTTAAATAAACAAAAGGCCGTCTGAAAATTTCAGACGGCCTTTTGTTTTAAGCCTGAATAATCAGATTATTCGGCTGCTTTCTCTTCGCGAGCAGGTGCTTCCAGCAAAGCTTTGATAGACAGGCGTACGCGGCCGCGATCGTCTACTTCCAATGCTTTCACGTTCACAACCTGACCTACTTGCAGATAGTCGCTGACATTGCGTACGCGCTCGTGGGCGATTTGGCTGATGTGTACCAAACCGTCTTTGCCCGGCATCACGCTGACAATCGCACCAACGTTGTTGTCGAGGATTTTAACCACAGTACCTTCGTACACTTTGCCCACTTCCACTTCGGCAGTGATTTCTTCGATACGTTTTTTCGCTGCATCGCCTGCTTCTTGAGTAGTCGCAGCGATAGTGATGGTACCGTCTTCAGCGATGTTGATTTCAGTACCGGTTTCAGCAGTAATCGAACGAATAGTTTCACCGCCTTTACCAATCACATCACGGATTTTGTCTTGGTTGATTTTCATGGTGAACAAACGTGGCGCGTGTGCAGACAGTTCTTGCGGGCCTGCAACGGCGGCTTTCATCTGATCCAAGATGTGCAAACGTGCTTCTTTGGCTTGAGCCAAAGCGATTTGCATGATTTCTTTGGTAATACCTTGGATTTTGATGTCCATTTGCAGCGCGGTCACACCTTCTGTTGTACCGGCTACTTTAAAGTCCATATCGCCCAAATGGTCTTCATCACCCAAGATGTCGGTCAGGACGGCAAATTTGTTGTTGTCCAAAATCAGGCCCATAGCGATACCGGCAACGTGTGCTTTCAAAGGCACACCGGCAGACAACAGGCTCAAGCAGCCGCCGCAGACGGAAGCCATAGAGGAAGAGCCGTTGGATTCGGTAATTTCAGAAACCACGCGCATGGTGTAGCTGAAATCTTCAGGTTCTGGCAATACGGCCAACAACGCACGTTTAGCCAAGCGGCCGTGACCGATTTCACGACGCTTTGGCGCGCCTACGCGACCCACTTCACCGGTAGAGTATGGAGGGAAGTTGTAGTGCAGCATGAAGCGGTCGGTATATTCGCCGGACAGCGCATCAATGATTTGCTCGTCGCGTGAAGTACCCAAAGTTGCAACCGCCAAAGCTTGGGTTTCGCCACGGGTAAACAGTGCAGAACCGTGAGTGCGCGGCAATACGCCGGTTTGAATGTTCAGCGGACGAACAGTGCGGGTGTCGCGACCGTCGATGCGCGGTTGTCCGTCCAAAATTTGGCTGCGGACAACATCGGCTTCCAAATGTTTGAAAATACCTTTGATTTCGTTGGCTGCCAAAGTGTCGGTTTCTTCGGTAATCAACGCTTCTTTCACGGCATTCCAAGCTTCGTCCAATTTGGCAGAACGCGCTTGTTTTTGACGGATTTTGAACGCTTCTTTAATGGTTTCGCCGGCAATTTCGCGTACTTTTGCAACCAATTCTTCATTGGTTTCAGGTGCTTTCCAATCCCAAACTTCCGGGTTAACTTCGTCGGCAAACTCATTGATGGCGTTAATGGCCACTTGCATTTGATCGTGACCGTAAACAACCGCACCCAGCATCACTTCTTCAGACAAGATGTCGGCTTCGGATTCCACCATCAACACGGCTTTAGAAGTACCGGCAACAACCAAGTCCAATTGTGATTTAGCCAATTCGGCTTTAGTCGGGTTCAGAACGTACACGCCGTTTACATAACCCACGCGTGCCGCACCAATCGGACCGGCAAACGGTACACCGCTCAACACCAGCGCGGCAGATGCACCCAGCATTGCAGGAATGTCAGAATCGATTTCAGGGTCAACAGACACCACCATCGCTACGATTTGGATGTCGTGGTAGAAACCTTCAGGGAACAGAGGACGAATCGGACGGTCGATCAGACGGCTGGTCAGGATTTCTTTTTCGCTTTGTTTGCCTTCGCGTTTGAAGAAACCGCCGGGGATTTTACCTGCTGCGTAAGTACGCTCGAGGTAATCGACAGTCAGAGGGAAGAAGTCTTGGCCTTCTTTCACTTCTTTGTTGGTAGTAACGGCAACCAAAACAACAGTGTCGCCCATAGATACTTTAACGGCAGCAGCGGCTTGGCGAGCGATTTCGCCGGTTTCCAAAGTAACGGTTTGATTACCGTATTGGAAGGTCTTAACGTGTTTATTGAACATCATTGTTCCTTTCAAAATACCGCACTGCTAAAACACTAATAATGCACACTAAAATCCGAATGTGCATAGTTAGGGTTTCAGACCGTGCGGCAGGTTATAAACAAGCTTTCAGACGGCCTTTTCGGACGCTGAAAACAACTTTCAATTATAAAGGCAACTATCCTTAAAATCCAGTATTGATACAATAAAAAGGCCGTCTGAAACATATCCTTTTCAGACGGCCTTCAAACTTAAAAATCAATCCTGAGTCAGCAAAGTCAATGCTTCCTGATATTTTTCGACTGTTTTCTGAATTACATCGGCAGGCACTTTAGGCGCAGGCGCTTTTTTGTTCCAACCGCTTTGCTCCAGCCAGTCGCGGACAAACTGTTTGTCAAAAGACGGCGGATTGGTGCCGACTTTGTATTGATCGGCAGGCCAAAAACGGCTGGAATCAGGCGTCAACACTTCGTCCATCAAAGTCAACGTACCTTCTTCATCCAAACCAAATTCAAATTTAGTGTCGCAAATAATGATACCGCGGGATTTGGCATATTCGGCCGCTTCCGTATAAAGCTGAATCGCTTTGGCACGTACTTCCGCCGCCAATTCTTTGCCGATAATGCGTTCGCATTCTTCAAAGCTGATGTTTTCATCATGATCGCCGACTGCGGCTTTGGTTGACGGCGTAAAAATTACTTCGGGCAACTGCTGCGCTTCCTGCATACCTTCAGGCAGTTGAATACCGCAGACAGAACCGGTTTTTTGATAATCTTTCCAACCGCTACCTGCCAGATAACCGCGCACAATGGCCTCCACTTTCACCGGAGTGAGTTTTTTAGCCACGACGGCGCGTTTCTCCAAAGCTTTGGCTTCGTTTTCAGGCAAAACATCGTAAACCGTTTGGCCGGTAAAATGGTTAGGCATGATATGAGCCAGTTTTTTAAACCAAAAATTGGAAATCTGCGTCAGAATCTCCCCTTTACCCGGAATCGGATCATCCAAAATCACATCGAATGCAGACAGACGGTCGGAAGCAACCATCAACATACGTTTATCGTCAATTTCGTACAAATCGCGGACTTTGCCGGAGTAGATTTTTTTCAAGCTGATTTCAGACATTTCAGGTATCTCTTTGGTAAACAGAAGAATTTGGTATTTTAGCCCAATTTAGCATCTTTCGTCAGATTGTTTACAAAATAAAGGCCGTCTGAAACCTTATAGCTCGGTTTCAGACGGCCTTAGCCTTTGATTTTAGGGACAAACCCTAAAAACCATCATCCTATCAGATGGCAGGAGCCTGAGTCTGATCTTGGATTTGGTTCACAGCAGACAGAGAGTAGTAGTCGCCGTGGCCGGTTACTTGGTAAGTGCTACCGTCAGCAAACTTGAAGTTTTCAACTTTGTGATCGTTACCGGTAAACCAGTCATCGATGGTGATGCTGTCGTTAGTACCAACAGAAACAGTCAAGTTAGCACCTGATTTGCTCAGCAATACGTCAGAAGCTGCAACGCCTTTACCGAACAACAAGGTGTCATTACCGCTTTCTTCACGGATAGTGTCGTGACCGTAACCTTTGTCGAAGAAGTAAGTATCGTTACCGGTACCGCCGATCAGGATGTCGTTGCCGACGCCGCCGTCGAGGTAGTCGTTACCGTCTTTACCCACCAGGCAGTCGTCGCCAGCCAAACCGTACAGATGGTTGTCGCCGCCGTTGCCTTCGATGTTGTTGTTCAAAGAGTTACCGGTACCGTTCAGGTTTTGCATACCTTGCAAAATCAGGTTTTCAACGTGATCGGTCAAGGTGTAGTCAATAACGGTACGGACAGTATCGATACCGGCGTGTGCATTGCCGTACTCGATAACTTGGTCGTTAACGTTGTCAACGAAGTAAACGTCGTTACCGTCGCCACCGCGCATGATGTCCGCGCCGGAACCACCGTTCAGGTAGTCGTTACCGGCACCGCCTTGCAGGTAGTCTTTACCTTCTTCACCGTACAGAGAGTCACCGTCGGCATCACCGTAAATGGTGTCGTTACCAGCACCGGCGTAGATTACGTCTGTGCCGTTGCCACCGTAGATGATGTCTTCGC
>NZ_JBQCWY010000002.1:0-47460 GCF_051956955.1 Neisseria sp. P0021.S005
TCTGTCTGGCTTTTTTCAGCCAAGCCTCCCATTGGTTTGGCGTTTCCAGCGTGATTCTGCCGATTTTGCCTTCGCGGAAATCAGTCAGGATATTTTCAGCGGCCTTTTGGTAGTTGACCCGTCCGCCACTCAAAACCGCACCGCGTTTTTTGGCAATCCACTCCAGCCAAGAAGTATCGTCCCAATGGCTGCTTGGATCTTTGTCGGCTTGATAGCGCTCTTGCAACAGAGCCAGATAATGGCGGCGGAGGTAATCCAAAAGCTCAAGTGCCACTTCTTCTTCATCCAGCGCGTTGCGTCCGACTGCACCGCCGGCCGCAAGGTTATAGCCGCCTTCTTCGACGATAATTTTTGGCCACAACATACCCGGGGTATCGTAAAGCCAGAAATCGTCTGCAAGGAAAAGGCGCTGTTCGGCTTTGGTAATACCGGGTTCATTACCGGTTTTGGCAGATTTTTTGCCGATCATGCCGTTAATCAAGGTGGATTTGCCGACGTTGGGGATACCGCAAATCAGGACACGCAGCGGCTTCTCGATACCTTGGCGATGCGGAATCATGGCGCGGCAGGCTTGGGTAATTTTGCTATGCGCGCCAGTTTCGGAAGAATCAAGCGCAATGGCGCGGGTATCTTGGCGGCTGTTGTAGTGTTCGAGCCAAACTCTGGTACGCTCGGGATCGGCAAGGTCTTGCTTGTTTAAGATTTTGAGTTTTGGCTTGCCTTTGGACAACTGGGCAAGCAAGGGGTTTTCGCTGGAAGCAGGCATACGCGCGTCCAACATCTCAATCACCATATCAACGCTTTTAATGCGTTCGGCAATGGCTTTTTTTGCCTTATTCATGTGGCCGGGAAACCATTGGATAGCCATGTCTTTTTATTCTTTCTATTCGTATCTGAGGCCGTCTGAACAATTATTTTTTCAGACGGCCTCGGCATTTGGATAATCGGTCAATCGGGATTTAGAGGTTGCCATGCTCGTAGCTGTAATAACCTGCTTCATCCATACATTGCTCAAACGTCTTGGATGTATTTCCATTTTGAACTTGCGATTTGCAGGTATTGATTTGGCGGGAAACTTCAGCTTCGCTCGCGCCGGTGCGGTGCCAACGGTAAGCAGTGACAGGTTCTGTTGCACAGGCGGTCAAGATAAGCAGGGATAATGCGGTCAGACTGATTTTTTTCATGGTTTCTTCCTTTGAGGCCGTCTGAAACGGCAAGTTAGCGTCCTGCCAAGCTTTGTGCCTGACGATGGCGGACAAGGAGTTCGTAACGGCCTTTGAGGCGTTCGGCCAGTTTTTCCACAACATAAACGGAGCGGTGCTGACCGCCGGTACAACCGATGGCAATCGTCACATAACTACGGCTCTCTTGCTGCAGGCGCGGTAACCAGCGGCTAATAAAATGGTCGATGTCATCAACCATTTCTTGAGCCAACGGCTGCTGACCCAAATAATCTTGAATAGGCTTATCCATGCCGGTAAAGGGGCGTAATTCCGGATCGTAATACGGATTGGGTAGGCTGCGCATATCAAACATAAAGTCGGCATTGTTGGGGACGCCGTATTTGAAACCAAAGGATTCAAGAATGACCAGCAAACCGACACGTTCAATATTGAGCCATTGTTGCACAGCATAACGCAGCTGCTGTGCGTTCATTTTGGACGTATCGATGCAATATGCGATGTCTCTAAGCGGGAAGAGCCATTCGCGTTCTTTTTGCAGGCTTTCCAACAAAGTCAGATTATGGCCGGACAAAGGGTGTCCGCGGCGGGTTTCTGAGAAGCGGCGAACCAACACACCCTCTTCCGCTTCAATAAAGAGGACTTCGACTTGATGCCCTTCATGACGCAAATATTGGATTTGCTCTTGCGCTTCCTGAATATTGATACCGGAACGGATATCAACGCTGACACCAAGCTGGGTTTCTTCGCCGCGTTCAATATGGTACAACACCAGCGAAGGCAACATTTCCAAAGGCAGATTATCAACGCAATAAAAGCCTGAATCTTCGAGTTGTTTGAGGGCTACGGATTTTCCTGAGCCGGATAAGCCGCTAATCAGGACGATTTTCATGGTTTTGTTCGTTTTCTTTGAGTTGTGTTTGATGGCGTTCGAGGAATTCTTTGGTGCTGTCTTTACCGCGCAATTGAAGGATGTAATTGCGCACTGCAGCTTCAACCAATACTGCTAAGTTTCGACCGATTGCAACAGGCAGGGTAACGGAACGGATGCTGACGTTGAGGATAGACTCTGTTTCGGTACGGATGCTCAATCGATCGAGTTGTTTCATGTATCCGTCGTCGGCCGGAACCAAATTAATAATCAGCTGGAGGATTTTTTTCGGACGGATGGAGGTTTCGCCAAAAATATGGCGGATATTGAGTATGCCCAAGCCGCGTACTTCGAGGAAATCACGCAGCATAGGCGGGCAACGGCCTTCCAGCATTTCTGGACCGGTACGGAAAAGTTCGACTGCATCATCGGCAATCAGGCTGTGGCCGCGCGAAATCAGCTCCAATGCCAATTCGCTCTTACCCAAGCCGGATTGTCCAGTAATGAGTACGCCCACTTCAAATACATCCAAAAATACGCCATGCTTGATGGTGGAAGTTGCCAATGTCCGTTGCAGATAAATCCGCAAAACGTCCATCAGGTGCGGGCTTTCCTGTTTGGAAGTCAGCAAGGGGATACTGTTGGTATGGCAATAATCGCGTAATTTGGGCGAAACCGGCAAACCGTTGGCGACGATGACCAAAGACATGGGAATGTCGAAAAGCTCGCCGAAATCATAGTTGAGTTCGCCCGATTCCAGACGGCGTAAATATTCGGCTTCGGCTACGCCGACAACTTGAATTTGGTTGGGATGGATAAAGTTTAAATGGCCGACCAAGGCCAAGACGGGTTTATCGGCTTCGACACCGATACGGTTGTCCGCGCCGGAATTGCCGGCAGCCCAAGCAAGTTCGAGTTTGTGCTGATTGTCGGAAAACAGGCGGCGGACAGATATGCTGGGCATGAATTACTCTTCGGTCAGGAGTGTGCGTACTTCTTCGGCAGAAGTCGCGGCCATCAATGCTTCACGGATGGCTTTTTGAGAGAATCTGCCGGCCAGTTTGGACAAGACTTCCAAATGTTCGCCGGTAGCGTTTTCAGGCACAAGCAGGATAAAAATCAGGGAAACGGGTTTGCCGTCGGGCGCATCAAAGGCGACCGGCTCTTTGGTACGGATAAACGCACCGGTGGCTTTTTTCACGCATGCGTGACGGCCGTGAGGAATCGCCACCCCCTGCCCCAAACCGGTCGAACCAAGTTTTTCACGGGCAAACAGGCAGTCGAACACGTTGGTATTCGGTAATTCTGCTTCATTCTCCAGCAGCTGTGCAGCCTCTTCAAACAGACGCTTTTTGCTGCTGACTTCCAAATCCAAAACGATATGGGACAAAGGTAAAATTTCGCCGATCAGGCTCATGTGTATCTCTTTTAAATGTCGCAAAACAATGGGATTGTACCGATTGTCGGTGCAAATCTCAATCCTGAAGGCGTAATTTACACTCGCCCTGCTAACATTTTCCATGTTGTTTTTGATATTTTTTAACGAACTGGAAATAATCCAACCATTTGATTATAATTAATTTAAAGTAAAAATTCCATCATTGGCTAAATCATGGTTTAAATAAAAAGGGGTATGTCCGGCATACCCCTTTTCCCTTCTTTTCAGACGGCCTCAACCTAGTTTTTTAAAACAATTTGGAAACCAAAAACAACCAGAAATAATGGCAGACCAATCCGCAAAACCACGCCAAGCCGATGCGGTTGTTGGCCAAAAATGTTTGGAAGCACAACTGGCGGTCGCGCGTACGGATAGCGGCATACTGCTGATACTGCCAATAAACGGTTATCGGCAATACCAGCCAATAAGGCCAAGTTGCGCCGATTTTAATACCCAGCACCACCATCAATACGGTAAACCAAAAATGGCAAAGCATAGAGGCGGTAATATCGTGATGACCAAATGTGATTGCCGAAGTTTTAATACCGATTTTCAAATCATCTTCTTTGTCCGCCATGGCATAAATCGTGTCGTAAGCCAGCGTCCATAAGGCATTAGCGGTAAACATCAGCCATGCTTCGGGAGGCACTCGGCCTTGCACGGCGGCAAAGGCCATGGGAATACCGAACGAAAATGCCAGCCCCAAATAAAACTGCGGCAATGGAAAAAAGCGTTTGGTGAAAGGATATGTGATGGCCAAAAATAAGGCCGGAAGGCTCATCAGCCAAGTAAAACGGTTGAGCGGCACCAAGCATAAAGCCGCCATCAGACACAGCATGACGGTCAAAAGCAGCGCTTCGGTTTTAGAAACCAAACCTTTGGCAAACGGGCGGTTTTTGGTGCGCTCTACTGCACCGTCAAAATTGCGGTCGGCAAAGTCATTCACGACGCAACCTGCGCTGCGCATTAGAAATGTGCCTGCGGTAAAGGCAATAAAAATATCCGCGTTGGGAACGCCTTTAGACGCAATCCACAATGCCCAATAAGTCGGCCACAGCAAAAGCAGTGTACCAATGGGTTTGTCGACGCGCATCAGCTTGGCGTATATCACCATCCGTCCGACAGCGTAACGCGGTAGAATTTGTAGGAAAAATCGCCTTATGTTCATTGATGTAATGTGTCGTTGTTTATATATCGATTCGGAAGGAAAGGTTTTTTAGAGCCTTAGCTCTTATTATAATTTATTGCCGTCTAAAATTAAACAGATCTTAACAATTTAATTTATTGTATTATAACAGAATTATGACAAACATCGGTAATTGGTTTTATTTTCAGACAGCCTTAGCGGTATAAATCTATTAATTTCAATAAGAAATATTCTGTTAATTCCAATGTTTCGCCGTTCCAATCAAAATAGGAACGGCGCGCGGTAACAGGCCGTCTGAAAGATGGATGGTCGGAATCTTCAAAACGAAGAAACTCAAAATCCGAACGTTTCAACGGCAATGTACCGTCAAACAGGCGCTCGCCCAAAGGCTGCGTTCCGCAATCCAATAATTCTGTCCATAGACGGCTGTCCGGTCGGCACGCGCTTCTGGCTTGTATCACTGTTTCGCCGTCCAGTTTGAGCAAAACATCGCGTACAAAGATTTCGTCTCCGTTTTCCGCACCCTTCGTCAAACCCAAATACACCGGCTCGACTGAAAACTCCTTGCCGGAAGCGCGCAGAGCGGCAGTTAACGAAGAAACGGTCAGCAGATGTTCAGCATCAGACGACAAAAGACTTGAAGCTTCGGCATGTGAACAAAGCGTGCCACGCGGTATATCAAGCTCCATCTGACACCTCTGTTTTGGCCAACTCCTGCCATTTGGCTTCGGGAAACTCATCTTTCAGACGGCCTTTAAGATATTCCAAGGTATCGCCGGCAACGGTTTCATCTTTACTGTCGTGAATATGGTTGAAAATCAGACTATGCAATTGGATGCCGTATTGTTTGAGCGCGGAGAAGCTGAGCAGGGTGTGGTTGATGCTACCGAGCCGTCCGCTGGTAACGAGGATGACGGGATAAGCCTGTTGCTGAATATAATCAATGGTCAACAAATCTTCCGTCAGCGGAACCATCAATCCGCCCGCGCCTTCGACCAAAACGATTTCGTATTGCGTCGCCAACTCTTGAGTGGTGGTACGGATTTTATCCAAATCCAAAGCCCTGCCGTCAAGACGGGCGGCGAGATGGGGCGAGGCTGGATAGCTGAAGATTTCGGGCATGGTCAGCCCTTGTTTGTCGGCTTCCTGCATGGGTATGCCCATGATTTTGCGGTGGACGACGATGTCTTCGGCAATGTCTTGGCAACCGGTTTGCACGGGCTTTTGCGTAATCACGCTTTTACCCTGCTGCAACAATTGTTTTGCCAACACGCCGGTGACGACGGTTTTGCCGATGTCCGTGTCTATGCCACTAACGAAGTAAACGCCTTTCATTTGCTGTGTTCCTTCAAGATTTGTACGGTTTTGTCGGCAAGTTCGGTCAAGAGGTCGTCTGGAATAATGTAAGGCGGCATGAGATACACCAGCCTGCCGAAGGGGCGCACCCAAATTCCTTGCGCCACGCAATCCGCTTGAAAACGCGCCATATCCACGCCTTTTTCCAACTCGATCACCCCGATGGCACCCAAAACGCGTACGTCCTTCACGCCGCGAATGTCCCATGCAGCTTTCAGACGGCCTTTTAAGATGCTTTCGATGCGGCGGATATTTGCCTGCCAGTCTTGAGACAAAAGCAGCTTGACCGAGGCGCAGGCAACGGCACACGCCAGCGGGTTCGCCATAAATGTCGGCCCGTGCATAAATACGCCCGCTTCGCCGCGCGAAATCGTTTCGGTGACTTTTTGCGAAGTGATCGCCGTCGCCAACGTCATATAGCCGCCGCTCAAGCCCTTGCCGATACACATAATATCCGGCACGACATTCGCGTGTTCGCAGGCAAACATCTTGCCCGTGCGTCCGAATCCGGTAGCGATTTCATCAAAAATCAACACGATATCAAATTTGTCGCACAAATCGCGCAATCCGCGAAGATACTGCGGATGATAGAAATACATGCCGCCCGCGCCCTGCACGACCGGCTCTAAAATAAAGGCGGCGATATCCGCATGATGCGCTTCAAACAAGGCGCGGACAGGCTGCAAATCCGCCTCGTCCCATTCATCATCGAAACGGCTTTTCGGATTATCGACAAAATAACGCTGCGGCAACGCGCTGCCGAAAATATGGTGCATCCCCGTTTCCGGATCGCAGACGGACATCGCGTTCCAAGTATCGCCGTGATAACCGCGCCGCACCGTCGCAATATTCTGCTTCGCGGTCAAACCCCGCGCCTGCTGGTATTGCACCGCCATCTTCAGCGCGACTTCCACCGAAACCGAACCTGAATCCGCATAAAAAATACGGTCCAACCCCTGCGGCAAAATCCCGACCAACAACTTGCCCAGCTCTACCGCAGGCTCATGCGTCAAACCGCCAAACATCACATGCGACATTTGCTTAATCTGCGCCTCAACCGCCTGATTCAAAACAGGATGATTGTAGCCGTGTATCGCACACCACCAAGACGACATCCCATCAATCAGCCGCGTACCATCCGCCAATTCGATGTGCACGCCCTCCGCACGGCGCACCGGATAAACAGGCAACGGGTCGGTCATGGACGTATAGGGATGGAGCAGGTGGGTGCGGTCGAAATCGAGCAGGGGGGAATGTTCAGACATGTTGAAAACAATGGTTTGATCAGTTTCATTATTATATAACATATTTTCTATTTCAGACGGCACGTCTTCCGTACTGCATCAACACCAATCCGCCCACCGCTGCCAAACAGCCAGCAACCAAAGAAACATGCAATGCCTCGCCCAAAAACCAAGCGGAACACAAAATACCGAATACCGGCACCAAAGTGATGTACGCCGCCGCGCTGCCTGCGCCCAAAGTCTTCACGCCTTCAAAATACCACGCATAGCTCAAGACCGTTGCGCCGACAGACAGGCCAATTAAAGCAAACCAGCCCCTGCCGTCCATTTCGGCAAGCATGCCAAACGGCAGGCCGTCTGAAATCAACGCAGGCGGCAACAACATCATTGCACCCAGCCAAGCAGTAGCCACGGTGACCGTCAGCGCATCAATCCCCTGCAACACCGCCCTGCCCATCATCGTATAAGTAACCAAGCAGCAAAGGCTGCAAAACACCAGCACTTCGCCCCACCCTATGCCGCCGCCCGACAAAAATGCCGCAATCTCGCCATGCGTGACCGCCCATACCGAGCCTGCCACTGCCAACAACATACCCGACACAATCTTGCCGTTGAGCTTCTCGCCAAATAGCAAAGCCGCAAAAAACATCGTCAATACAGGATTGAACGTGACCAACACCGTCGCCCTTGAAGCAGGAAGCCGCTGCAAACCCAGCATAGACAACACAGTAAAACCAAATACGCCGAATGCCGCCGCCAGTGCCAACCCAAGCCATTGTTTGCGCGACAAAACCGCCAAAGTACGCAACCGATACCGTGCAAACAGCCAGCCCAAAAGCAAGATTGCCGCCGTCAAAAAGCGTAGCATACCGCCCGTTAAAGGCGGCAGCGCCTGTCCCAGCATCCGCCCCATCGGCCAAGATGCGCCCCAAAACGCCGCCATGCCCAATAGTTTTAGATGGATTGCTAAATGTTTCATGGTGATGGATAACTTGAATAATCAGTTTAGAAAGCGTACAAGCGCAGTTTGAAAGGATAAATTTCCTTAACCGCCGAGACTTGATAGAGTTTACGCGGATAAAATACTACGCTGATCATTATGGAAACAAAGGCCGTCTGAAAGACTGAAATCCAGCTTTTTCAGACGGCCTTTGCTGCTCAATCAATAAGACTTACAACTCAATGCCTTTGAGTTTCGCCACGGTATTAATGTCTTTATCGCCACGACCGGAGAGGTTGACCAAAATCACTTGGTCTTTGCTCATTTTCGGCGCGTTTTTCACCGCCCAAGCAACGGCATGGCTGGATTCCAGCGCAGGAATAATACCCTCAAAACGGCAAAGCAAATCAAAGGCTTCGAGTGCTTCGTCGTCTTTGGCAACAGTGTATTCCACGCGGTTGATGTCGTTCAAATGGCTGTGTTCCGGGCCGATGCCTGGGTAGTCCAAGCCTGCGGAAACGGAATGCGTACCCAAAACTTGACCGTTTTCGTCCTGCATCAAATAGCTGCGGAAACCGTGCAATACGCCGATAGGGGCTTTGCTGGTAATCGGTGCGGCGTGGTCGGGGGTATCCACGCCCAAACCGCCTGCTTCTACGCCGACCAAACGTACGTTTTCTTCTTCGATATAGGGATGGAACAAACCGATGGCGTTCGAGCCGCCGCCCACGCAGGCAACGGCAACATCAGGTTGGCGGCCGATGGCTTCCAACATTTGTTCTTTGGCTTCATTGCCGATCACGCATTGGAAATCGCGTACCATTTCCGGATACGGCGTAGGACCTGCGGCAGTACCGATGATGTAGAACGTATCGTCCACGCGCGCCACCCATTCGCGCATGGCTTCGTTCATCGCGTCCTTCAAAGTACGGCTGCCGCTGTCGACGCTGACGACATTCGCGCCAAGCAGCTTCATACGGAACACGTTGGGCATTTGACGTTGGATATCGTCCGCCCCCATGTACACGTCGCAAGTCATGCCGAAACGTGCGGCGACGGTGGCAGAAGCCACACCGTGCTGACCCGCGCCGGTTTCGGCAATCACGCGTTTTTTGCCCATGCGGCGGGCAAGCAATGCCTGACCGATGGTGTTGTTGACTTTGTGCGCGCCGGTGTGGTTCAAATCTTCACGCTTCAGCCAGATTTGTGCGCCGCCCAAATGCTCGGATAATCGCGCGGCATGGTAAACAGGGCTGGGACGGCCGACATAGTGTTTCAAATCATGGCGGAACTCTTCCCAAAATGAAGGATCTTCTTTCGCTGCTTTATAGGCTTCTGCCAATTCTTGCAAAGCAGGAATCAGGGTTTCGGAAACGTACAGGCCGCCGTGTTCGCCGAAAAAGCCGTTCTCGTCGGGAGCGTAATAATTTTTCATGGGATTTTTCCTTATTCGTTTTATGGTTTCAGACGGCCTGATTCAGTACAAGGCCGTATGAAAGTAAAATTGTCAGCAATTATAGCCGTTTTCCATTCATCTTGTCGGCAACTAATTGAATAATAATATCAGCAGACAAAATAGGAACAACAGCGTACAGCTCGATGTTGCAATCAATGCCGTACCCAACGGCGGCGCGATATATTTTTCTTCGTTTTTGTTTCTCAGGCATATTTTTAATGCCAACATCCCCAGCCACAGTGCCAGCAACCAACAACCCAAAAAGTTAAGCACAAGCAAAGCAATAATCAACTCATTGGTATTTATAGTGCTTACGTTCAAAAATATCCAATTAAGGCCGTTAACAGACATAACGACTGCAGATATTTGTATCACATACAAAAGCGTTCCGCCCAACAATACCTTGATATGCCATTGTTTGGCCTTCAGCCACACTGAGACGACATTAAAAAGCCACCACAAAGCCATAAACGTCATTAAAGAGATTTCATAACGGTCCATCGCTCTACTCCTGAAAAACAGTCAATCCAGCCATTTCAAAAAAAGCCCGATACGCCGCTGCTTTTTTCGCCAAACTCAAAGGATAGGCACGCGAAGTCGAAGGCAGGCGCGTCAGGGTCAACTCACGTCCAGCATAGGGGAACGGCACTGTTTCGCCGATCTTCGGCATTTTCATACCGTTGCCTTGAATCTCCAACAAAACTTCGGTTGCCTTGCCGCCGGTGGTACAAAGATGGCGGCACTCGGGCATTTGCGCCAATACTGCCGCCAAATCGACAGTTTCTATTACTTTTAAAAACTTATCCGAAGCATTGCCATGTTCGCGTATGGCCTTCAACACGGTCGGACAGGATGCAATGCCCTTCTCACTTAAAAACGCTTTGATTTTATCGGCATCAAACGCCTTTTCGCCCTGCCTTTGAAAATGCGCCACATCGCCAAAAAACACCAGCCCATACACGCGCCACATATCGTTTTGGAAATTCGGATAATGAAACTGCATCGCGTGTTTTTCTTCTTTAGGCGGAAACGTCCCCATCATCATGATCGTTGCCTGCGGCGGCAACAAGGCTGCGAAGGGGTGGGATTCAACGATTGGCTCTTGCATATATGTATTCCGGTTTCTTTGAATTCAAACAAAATTTCAGACGGCCTTTACTGCTTGAATAAACGCCGCCATTTTCTCCCTGCTCTTAACCCCGCCGGAGATTTCCACGCCACCGGACACATCTACCGCCGCAGCGCCGCTGATTTTTACCGCTTCGGCAACGTTTTCCGCAGTCAATCCGCCGGCAAGTATCCACGGTTTGCCGATATTGCCATGCAACATGGTCCAGTCGAAACTTTGTCCCGTACCGCCGTATTCAGTCGGATGATAGGCATCAAACAGCAAGGCGCGTGCATTCGGAAATTTGGCACAGGCCGTCTGAATATCGGCAGCGGACTGTACGCGCACGGCCTTCAAATACGGGCGGTCAAACCGACGGCAAAAATCATCGTCTTCATCGCCGTGAAACTGAATCACATCTATCGGCACCTGACGCAAAATCTCGCGGATGGTTTGCTCGTTTTCATTCACAAACAAGGCCACCACCGATACAAACGGCGGCAGGTTTTTCACAACCGCCTGCGCCTGCTCAATACTCACTGCCCGTTTACTCTTGGCATAAAACACCAGCCCGATGGCATCCGCGCCCAATTCGGCCGCGGCCAGCGCGTCTTCAGGTCGGGTAATACCACAAATTTTGGTGCGTATGGTGTTCATGGCGATAGCCTTTTTAAACAGTTGGGTCGGATATTATATAAGTTTAAGGCCGTCTGAACATGAAATATCAGGTTCAGACGGCCTTAAACTTTAAAACAACCATCAGCCGATAATATTGGCGGCTGTCAGTTGCGCAGCATCTTCATTATAGAAACGTGCGAACTCTGTGCTGCTTTAGGCTCTGCTTGATATACAGAACATCATACCGATTATTACTAATAACTTTGTAATTATTTTCCTCTTTTCTATTTGCCTATTATTTAATCAAATTTATTTTATCCTTTATTATCAATGAGTAAAATAAACTATCCACAATTGGATTCACACAAAATTTGGATAATGCCCGTCAATAAAAAATATTAAGGCTGTCTGAAAAGTCTTTCAGACGGCCTTTTAGCCTTTTTACTCAAACGGTTTCTTCTGCCAATAAAACTTATCCTTTTTCAGACGGCCTTGAAATATATCGTCCTGTCCCAAAGCAAACACCAACGCGCCAGACAAATCCGTTCTCAATAAAGTAATACCATGCGCGCGGACACGATTTTGTACGGCAACGGTCGGATGTTTGTAGGCATTGGCATAGCCGCTAGATGCCACGGCATATTGTGGCGAAACCGTATGCAAAAAGCTGCCTGACGAAGCCGTGCTGCTGCCGTGATGTCCCAACACCAACACTTGGCTATACAGCGCATTGCCGTATTTCTCAATCAAACCGGCCTCGCCTTTCACGCCCAAATCGCCGGTTATTAACAAGGCTTTTCCGTTTGCCACGACACGCAATACGCAGCTTTGGTCGTTATCTTCCTTGCCTGCATTTTCAGACGGCCTGAGCAACTCGAAATCTACGCCGTCCCATTGCCATTTGTCTTCTTGGCAAAACTCTGCATTCGGATAAAATTCAGGTTGTCCGGCAAGCAATTTATCGGTACCGACAGCCGCCACACTTTGAAAACCGCCGTCATGGTCAATATCATGGTGCGACAAAATCAGGCTGTCCAAACGGCGCACACCCATCGCGTTCAAACTCGGCACTATACCTGTTTGCGCCACTTGCTCCGTTCCCGTATCAAACAAAAGATTGCGGTTACGCGTTTGTATCAACACCGACAAACCTTGTCCTGCATCCATCACCGTAACTCTTGCCACCCCCTCCTCCAGCTTGGCAGGACGGTAAAACACAAAGCCCAATAAAACCAGACATGCCCAAGGTTTTAAGCCCATTCCTTTAGGCAGCAATAACAGTAAAGCCGCCATCATCGCCAACACAAGCAAAGGCACGGGCGCCGCTGCGACGGCAAATTCAGGCGATACCATAGCCAGCCATAGCAAACCGCGTAAAGTATATTCCGCCAAAAATGCCGCTACCAACTGGACAAGTTCAAACGGAAAAACCGAACCCAGCAAAGCCAACGGCGTCAACACCCAAGAAAACCAAGGAATAGCCAGCGCATTAACCAACGGACTGAGCAAAGGTAACGAAGCAAACAAATAGCCCAGCAATACCACCGACAATACAGTCGCTGCCCATTGTCCCCGTACAGCCAACCGCCAGCCCGACTCTTTCAGACGGCCTGATGAAGCCCAAATCAAAGCAGCAACCAAACCGAAAGACAACCAAGTTCCCACGCCCAATACAGCCAACGGATCCAACAACAAAACAACGGCCAAAGCCTGCCACCACGCCGTCCAGCCCGAGCCGCCACTGCCGCGCCACCATGCCCACGCAAACGCAGCCAACATCAACACACTGCGTTGCGTCGGTACGGAAAAACCGGCCAAAAGCGCATAAAACAAAGCACCGGCAACACCGCCTGCCAATATCCACACACGCGGTTTTGCCGGAATCCACGGCAAATAACGGAAAATTCGCTTAATCAGCCAGGCAAACAATACCGCCACCATCGTCACATGCAGGCCCGAAATACTGACCAAGTGTGTCAGCCCCAAAGGGCGGAATGCCTGCCACAAAGGCGGCCTCAACGCCGATTGCTCGCCAATACTCAAAGCACGCATCAGCCCTATGCCGTCTGAAAACTCAGGATATTTGTCCCCTGTTCTCTGCCAACTCCGGCTTACCGCATCACGCATATTAGCCAAACCGAAACCGCCACCTTGCCGCACGAGTTTCCTGTCGCGCCCCAAAGTACCCATGCCATCGATACCATTGGCCAAAGCCCATATTTCACGGTTCAAACCGCGCACATTCACTTCACCGATCACCGGCCTTACCCGCGCCGATACAGACCACCTGCTGCCCACCGCCCAATCGCGCCGCTGATAATCCGACAACATCAAATCAAAAGCCTGCCCCTGTTCATCCCAAGCCCTTGCCGCAAACTGCACGCGCCGACCATCATCACGCGGCATATCCGCCACTTCAACCGTCAAAACTTTAGCCGCCACCTCCCCTGCAGGCCATTGACCGGCCAACACCAGCCCGGTCGGCCACACTCCAAACGCCATACCCACGCAAACAGCCAGCACCAACCAAGCCACAGCAAATTTTCGACACAACGCAAGCGCGCCAATGATTACAGACAACCAAGCCCACCATGGCGGCACAAACGGCAACGCAAACGAAAGCACTACACCCACCACCCAAGCAGGCAACACAAACCGCCACGCCATGAACATTTTCCCTTAAATTATGATTATTAGATATGTAATAATAAATGCTTTTAGTAGATTATGACAAATATTTGATTGCAGTATTTATGACCTGAATCCGTCCGATTTTGTCGTAGATGTAATTGAGTACGCCGCTTCTTTGGTCGGCACTTTGAATCAGGTTGCCGGCTTTGTCATAGGCGTAGGTATGACCCAACGCGTTGGTGCGTTTGAGCGGCAGTCCGTCCACTGCGAGCTCGTAAGCGGTTTTGGCACCAAGTCCGTCGATGTGGGCGGTCAGCCGGTTGAGGCGGTCGTATTCGAAGGTTTCGTGACTGCCGTCGGGATAGTCGGTACGGACGGGGTTGCCTGCTGCGTCGTAGTGGTGGCGGGTGGTATGGCCCAGCGCATCGGTAACGGTTTCGAGATCGCCGTATTCGGTGTAACCGAAACGGGTGGTTTCGCCGGTACAGTCGGTAAAGCAGACGAGTTGGTCGAGGGTGTCGTAGTGTAGGCGTCGGGTTTTACCTAAGGCGTCGGTAATGGTTTCGGGCAGCCATTGGGCGTTGTAGCCGTAGCTTGTGGTGTAACCGGCGGGGTCGGTGATGCTGATGAGGTTGCCGCGCTTGTCGTAATCGTAGGCGGTAATCCTGCCTGCAGGATCGTTGACGGTAATCGGCAGGTTGAGGGTTTCGTGGTAGTCGATTTGAGTGCTGCTGCCGTCCGGGGCGGTGATGGCGATGACATTGCCTTCGGTATCGTAGAGATAGCGGGTTTCGCGTCCGAGGGGGTCGCGTTCTACGGTAATGCGGCCATAGTCGTCGCGTTCGCTGTCGCTGCGTTGTCCGTCGGCGTCGATGCGGTAGACGAGTTCGCGGTTTTCGTCGAAACCGTACACTTCCGTCCGTCCCAATGCGTCGGTAACGACGGTATGGTCTTTGCGGTAGGCGAACGTCCATTCTTCACCGAGGTTGTTGCTGCTCTTGAGCACTTTGCCGTCGGTGTCGTAACGGTCGTATTCGTAGCGGGACACCAGTCCGTCGGGCTGGTTGTGTTCGACCATGATGTGGTTGCGATAGGCGAAACCGCGCAGTTTTTTGCCGTCACGTCCGTAAACGGCGGTCAAATCGCCGTAGCCGGAATCGACTTCGGCAAACAGCAGCCTTGCACCGCCGTCGGGCGAGGCAATTTGGCAGAGGTCGTCTGAAAGTCGGTTTTCAGACGACCTCTATGTTAACTACTAATGAGATTGTTAAAGAACAAATGTTTCAGACGACCTCAAAGAAGATAGTGAGGTCGTCTGAAAAACAGAAACCGCGTGCGTGCGTACCGCACACACTCCACGTCAGGACTTAAGGTTTTGTCCGGGCTATGGCTTGCTTATCCGTAAGGAAACAAACGAAGGTCATCTGAAAGTTATGTTTCAAACTACCCTATGGTTTGGTTTTGTCTTGACTCAACCAACTTACTGGGTTTGCTTTAATATTTTTCCCAGGATAAATCTAAATCGTTTTGTGGAATACATCCCATAGTCAAACATTTTACAGCACATTTGAATGCTATTTCTTTAGATAAAATATATTTAGACTCAAATAAGCCAATTTGCCCTCCCGTATTTAATTCTATTTTTAAGGTACTTCCTTCGTTAGGGTTTATTAAATTAAAAATGATGCCATTTTCTTCACCTGTTACAACATATTTCCCTCCCCCTCCACCAATCATTAAATAGTTTTCTTCTGATAAAACTAAATTTACAAGAGTATGTTGCTTAGCATCTAATTTTTCTAAAATTTCTAAAAGTCTTTCCGAGGAATTAATATGATAAACCTCTTCCTTACAATGAGATCCATTCCAGTTATCCAAAGTAATTTCCATAATAACTTCCTCTAATGAGATTGTTAAAGAACAAATGGTTCAGACGACCTCAAAGAAAGTATTGAAGTCGTCTGAAAAACAGAAACCGCGTGCGTGCGTTCCGTTCGCACTCTACATCGGAATTGTAGGTTTCATTGGCTACAGCTTGCTCATTTATAGAGACTGTATTAATTCTATATATCTGTCTGTTTTTTTATCCCAAAAAATGTACAAATAAGTAGTATCATGCTTCAACTTCGATATATCTAACTGCCCTAGAAACATTGCGGGAATATTATCAATGATAGGCCAACCAGGCTCCTGTAACCATTTGGGATGTTTATCCATGCAAATAAAATGTTCCTTAATAATCTTTTTAAAAGTGGTCACCGTCTTAGGTTTGTACTTATCATACAAGAAATTTAAATAACCCATATCAGCTGGTATCCAGTTAGGAATAGCCTCCAAAATCAAATCGAATTTTTTTTCTGTCGTTGAATTTGAAGAGTACGGTATATGTTTGTAATCTAAAATTTCCCTGAAAATATCCATCAAGTTTAACTTTGCATCAAGAGATGTCAAATCCTGACTAATTAAATATTCATAAGTGGAATTACTATTCATATAAGGTTTAGCTTTAGTATTTTCCAACAGGGAAATTAATTCTTGATTGGAAGACAACGCCATTTCCAATTCTTCAGTTGATAATTTTTCTTCCACAAAATTCTTTAAAATTTCTATTGCTTTCATAGCTAATTTCCTAGATTCCTATAAGGGTCAAGCGCTGCATGTTGTTCTCTAGTTACTTCTCTCAAATTAAAAGGACTATGCCTATCTGCATGACCTAAGCGTTGTGGCACATGATGATGCAACTCCATGGGATTTCCATTTGCATCTAAAGGAGCACGTCCTCTTTTCATTCTACTCATATTTGCAGGAGAAAATTCTCCTGTACCTTTCGAGGCTAAATACCTATTTTTCCAGTATCTTGACCTAACAACATCCCAAGATGGCATATCACCGTTAGGTAATGGTTTATCAATACGCTCGCCTCTTTTCCAACGTTTGAATAAATTCTTTAACAGCGGTTTAGGTTTATTTGGTTTATTTTTGTTGGCCGGGCACAGTCCCCAAACATCAAGCCATTCCTGCGCATTCGGAGCAAACTGATACAGATTCTCCCCACCCAACAACCCAATCGGGTCCTGATTCACAAACCTCCCCGCCTCAGGCTCGTAATACCTCATCAGGTTGTAATGCAACCCGGTCTCTTCATCATAATACTGGTTCTGCAATCTGAACGGCTGATGCGCGTTCTTGTAAACCCGCTCATCCTTTTTCAGACGACCCCAGGCGGTGTATTCGCCGTACCACAAAAGATTGCCGTGGATGTCGGTCATCTCGCGCGGGATGCCGACTTGGTCGTTGTGGAAATAGGCGAGGTATTGTTTGCCGTCTTTGGCGTTGTCAAAGACTTGCGCCAGCGGTTCGTAGCTGTCTTGGTCGGTGTAGAGATAGGTGTAGCTGCCTTTATAGGTGTATTCCTGCAACAGGCGGCTGCCGTCCCAGACGAAGTGGGTGCGTTTTGGGTCGGTACTTGTCCAGGCAAGTTTGTCTTGGCGTTCTTTGGAGAGCCTTCTGCCGAACGGGTCGTAGGCGTATGTCCAGATTTCGGTGTTGCCGACGGGCTTTTTGATTTCGGCGCGGACAAGTTGATTTTCTAAATCGTATTGGTAATATTGGTTTTCGCCGTCGGGCAACTGGCGGTAGATCAGGTTGCCCAAGGCGTCGTAGGTGTATTCGATGCCGTTGTATGATTCTAGGCGGTTTCCGCTGCTAATGTTACTGCCTTTGCCCTTCCCTTCGGCTATTTTGTCGGAAAGGATGTTGTGGGCGGGGTCGAAGGCGAATGTTTCGCTGCGGCCGGTTTGGCTGTTGCGGGCTTCTTGAATCCGTCCGATTTTGTCGTAAACGTAATTAAGGACGCCACTTCTTTGGTCGGCACTTTGAATCAGGTTGCCGGCTTTGTCATAGGCGTAGCGGCGGTTGACGGCGCCGCCGGCCAACGGGTTTTGTTTGCCGTGAAGCGTTTGTGTGCCGTTCTGGATGGTACGCTGGCTTTTTAGACGACCCATGGGGTCGTAGTCGTACAGGCTGCTGATGCTGCCCTGCGTCCTTTGGATTTCGCGGTGCAGTTTGTCGCGTTCGATGTCGCTGACGACTTCGCCGTCGAGGCTGATTTGGTGCAGGTGTCCGCTACCGTAGTACAGGTAATCGATATGGCGGCCGTCGGGCAGGATGGTACGGATGCGGTTGCCCAACGGGTCGTATCGATAGCCTACGGTGGCGCTTTGTCCGTTGTGGACGGTGGTTTCGCCGATGAGGCGGTCGAGTTCGTCGTAGGCGAGTTCGACGATGCTGTAGTGGTTGCGGGCTTTGGTCAGGTTGCCGGTAATGGGGTCGTATTCGAAACGGGTGCGGCTGATGCCTTCGTCTTTGCTTTGTCCGTTGCGGCCGGAGACTTTGCGGCTTTGTTTTTCGATCAGTTGGCCGAGGATGTTGCGTTTGAACCGGTGGATGTGCCAAGTCTCGGGACGCTCTTTCAGACGACCTTTATCGGTGCTTTGACCGTATTCGGTCTGTTGGACCAGTTGTCCGGCGGCATCATAGCCGTAGGCGGTGATTTTGCCGTCCCAGCCGGTTTCTTGGATCAGGTTGTCGGTTTGGTCGTAATCGAGACGGTAGGTTTCGCCGTTTTCGTTGGTGAGGACGGTCAGACGGCGGGCTTTGTCGTAGGCGTAGGCGAAGGTATGGCCCAACGCGTTGGTGCGTTTGAGCGGCAGTCCGTCCACTGCGAGCTCGTAAGCGGTTTTGGCACCAAGTCCGTCGATGTGGGCGGTCAGCCGGTTGAGGCGGTCGTATTCGAAGGTTTCGTGACTGCCGTCGGGATAGTCGGTACGGACGGGGTTGCCCGCTGCGTCGTAGTGGTGGCGGGTGGTATGGCCCAGCGCATCGGTAACGGTTTCGAGATCGCCGTATTCGGTGTAACCAAAACGGGTGGTTTCGCCGGTACAGTCGGTAAAGCAGACGAGCTGGTCGAGGGTGTCGTGGTTAACTGCTAATGAGATTGTTAAAGAGCAAATGCTTCAGACGACCTCAAAGAAAGTATTGAGGCCGTCTGAAAAACAGAAACCGCGTGCGTGCGTACTGCACACCCCCTACGTCAGGGCTGAAGGTTTTGTGTAGGCTGCGGCTTACCCTACATCGGAATTGGAAGTTTCATTTGCTACAGTTCGATTACACCTTGATAAAACATTCAAAAAAATCAAAGTGATTTTTATCAAATGCAATTAATAACTTGCCTTCAGGAATTTTTTTCCCTGTCATACCTCCTATACAAATCCCGAGATTCTTAAAAAGAATATATTTTTTTCCTTCGATAAATTCTGAATCGATGGCTTTAAGGTCTTCGATTGAATTTTTAAATATATCAATATCTCCTAATATGGGATTAGAATCTTTTAAGCAATATCCATAAACCAATTTATCGTTTTCATAAACTAACTCACAAGCATTCCTATATTCCACCTTATTATTCATAATATTATCTTCAACCATTCTTGCTGGTTTTCCATATTTTTCTTGTACGTCCTCAAGAGAAGTACCAAATACAAAATCACCAATTGATTCATATGGCTTAATCAAGTAGGTCATATTAACCCTTTCTAATATATTTACATTAATAAAATAGGAACATTTACCAATAATTCTACGCAGTCTTGCTGCCTGTTTCCTAGAAATTAATCCCTGCCGTTTAGTATCTGAAATCATTCTCCCACATGATTTTATATACGCCTTTTATTCTATTTCAAAGGCAGCAGTATGATATGAAAACCCTTTCGTGCGCAGAATTTTGACAAAATAAGATGAAGGTTGTCTGAAAGTTAGTTTTCAGACAACCTCTATGTTAACTGCCAATGAGATTGTTAAAGAACAAATGGTTCAGACGACCTCAAAGAAGATAGTGAGGTCGTCTGAAAAACAGAAACTGCGTGCATGCAACATACACTCTACGTCAGGACTGAAGGCTTTGTCCGAGCTACGGCTTGCTAGAATTTAACGTTTCATGTGGAAGATGACTTACTATATGATTAAATATTTGTTTAAGTCGTTTGTACGAAGAATAATCCACCCGATAGATCTCGATTTATAAAAATATATCCTATGTTCTCAGTTAAATAAAAAATTTCATTTACTTCTTTAGGTAGATCCATTCCTAAGATTTGACCTATGAAAATATATTTTTCTAGAAAATCATCACCTTCTTGTTGTAAATATTCAGGTTGTCCTCCTAAAAAACTCATTTCATCTAAATTCTCAATAGGATTAATTGGATAAAATTCATCTAGGTTAAACTTGAACTGACTTTTATCTCCGACGATAACTTTCGTGTATCCTTGAATAGCATCGTCAATTTCAGTAATGTAGTCAAGAAAATAATCTTCTTTATCATAATAAGAAAAAACGTAAATTGCTTTATCTTTATATTCCTTCCCCTGAAAATCTGTTTTAAATTGAGGTGCAATAGTTAATAAATTCTCAATCGGTATGAAAGCGATCAATGCTAACTCATGACCATCTGGCGCTATCACTTTATTTGAATAGTCTAAATCTAGCCCAACTAATATATCATTTATATTGGACTTACTATCTAAAAAGTTAAAATTAACGTATCCATTTTTTTTCATTTAAATTCTCCTAAAAATTTAAGGACATTTCTTACCTGTTTTTTTCAATTTTCTAAGAAATTTTTTAGCTTCTTTTCTTAATCGTTTTCTTTGAGCTTTAGGAGTTCCCGTTTTTCTCAATCCTCCTTGAGCAATATCAATCTCTCGATGTAAATCAGTATGCATTTGATTTCTACCCAAACCATAATGAGAACGCCTAATCTCTGCTTCATGGTAATGAGTGCCACCAATCCCTCTAGTATCTTTTGCTGGCCCTCTTGTATGATGATCCAAATCTAAAGCAATAGCTGGATTCTGGCTTAATCGATTATTTTTAGTTGTATAACCATTTTGAACTAATGCTTCATGCCTAATTAACTCATGGGCTTGTAAGCCATCTCCAACATGAGTACTACTATTAAGACTCCCATAGGTACCTATATCAAATAAATTAGCTAGCCCTAAAGGATCAACCCAAGCCTGTGTACTTGGCGCAAAAGCATACAGATTATCCCCACCCAACAGCCCAATCGGATCCTGATTCACAAACCGCCCGGCCTCAGGCTCGTAATACCGCATCAGGTTGTAATGCAGTCCGGTCTCTTCATCGAAGTATTGGTTTTGCAATCTGAACGGCTGGTGCGCATTCTTGTAAACCCGCTCGTCCTTTTTCAGACGGCCCCAGGCGGTGTATTCGCCGTACCATAAGAGATTGCCGTGGATGTCAGTCATTTCCCTCGGTATGCTGATTTGATCATTGTGGAAATAGGCGAGGTATTGTTTGCTGTCTTTGGCGTTGTCAAAGATTTGCGCCAGCGGTTCGTAGCTGTCTTGGTCGGTGTAGATATAGGTGTAGCTGCCTTTGTAGGTGTACTCCTGAAGTAATCGCGTTCCGTCCCAGACGAAGTGGGTGCGTTTCGGGTCGGTACTGGTCCAGGCAAGTTTGTCTTGGCGTTCTTTAGAAAGACGTCGTCCGAACGGGTCGTAGGCGTATGTCCAAATCTCGGTATTGCCGGCGGGCTTTTTGATTTCGGCGCGGACGAGTTGGTTTTCGAGATCGTATTGGTAATATTGGTTTTCGCCGTTGGGCAGCTGGCGGTAGATTAGGTTGCCCAATGCGTCGTAGGTGTATTCGATGCCGTTGTATTCTTTGAGGCGGTTGCCGCTGACAAGATTGTTGCCCTTTCCTTCGGCCGCTTTGTCGGAAAGGATGTTGTGGGCGGGGTCGAAGGCGAAGGTTTCGCTGCGGCCGCTTTGGCTGTTGCGGGCTTCCTGAATACGTCCGATTTTGTCGTAAACGTAATTAAGGACGCCGCTTCTTTGGTCGGCGCTTTGAATGAGGTTGCCGGCTTTGTCGTAGGCGTAGCGGCGGTTGACGGCGCCGCCGGCCAATGGGTTTTGTTTGCCGCGGAGTGTTGGTGTGCCGCTCCAGACGGTACGCTGGCTTTTCAAACGACCCATGGGGTCGTAGTCGTACAGGCTGCTGATGCTGCCCTGCGTCCTTTGGATTTCGCGGTGCAGTTTGTCGCGTTCGATGTCGGTTATGACTTCGCCGTCGAGGCTGATTTGGTGCAGGTGTCCGCTGCCGTAGTAAAGGTAATCGATAGGGCGGCCGTCGGGCAGGATGGTGCGGATGCGGTTGCCCAACGGGTCGTATTGGTAGCCTACGGTGGCGCTTTGGCCGTTGTGGACGGTGGTTTCGCCGATGAGGCGGTCGAGTTCGTCGTAGGCGAGTTCGACGCTGCTGTGCTGGTTGCGGGCTTTGGTCAGGTTGCCGGTAATCGGGTCGTATTCGAAACGGGTGCGGCTGATGCCTTCATCTTTGCTTTGTCCGTTGCGACCGGAGACTTTGCGGCTTTGTTTTTCGATCAGTTGGCCGAGGATGTTGCGTTTGAAATGATGGATGTGCCAAGTTTCGGGACGGTCTTTCAGACGGCCTTCATGATTGCTTTGGCCGTATTCGGTCTGGTGGACCAGTTGTCCGGCGACATCGTAGCCGTAGGCGGTGATTTTGCCGTCCCAGCCGGTTTCTTGGATCAGGTTGTCGGTTCGGTCGTAATCGAGACGGTAGGTTTCGCCGTTTTCGTTGGTGAGGACGGTCAGACGGCGGGCTTTGTCGTAGGCGTAGGCGTAGGTATGGCCCAGCGCGTTGGTGCGTTTGAGCGGCAGTCCGTCCACTGCGAGTTCGTAGGCGGTTTTGGCACCGAGTCCGTCGATGTGGGCGGTCAGACGGTTGAGGCGGTCGTATTCGAAGGTTTCGTGACTGCCGTCGGGGTAGTCGGTACGGACGGGGTTGCCCGCTGCGTCGTAGTGGTGGCGGGTGGTATGGCCCAGCGCATCGGTAACGGTTTCGAGATCGCCGTATTCGGTGTAACCGAAGCGGGTGGTTTCGCCGGTACAGTCGGTGAAGCTGACGAGTTGGTCGAGGGTGTCGTAGTGTAGGCGTCGGGTTTTGCCTAAGGCGTCGGTAATGGTTTCGGGCAGCCATCGGGCGTTGTAGCCGTAGCTTGTGGTGTAACCGGCGGGATCGGTGATGCTGATGAGGTTGCCGCGTCCGTCGTAATCGTAGGCGGTAATCCTGCCTGCGGGATCGTTGACGGCAATCGGCAGGTTGAGGGTTTCGTGGTAGTCGATTTGAGTGCTGCTGCCGTCCGGGGCGGTGATAGCGATGACATTGCCTTCGGTATCGTAGAGATAGCGGGTTTCGTGTCCGAGGGGGTCGCGTTCTACGGTAATGCGGCCATAGTCGTCGCGTTCGCTGTCGCTGCGTTGTCCGTCGGCGTCGATGCGGTAGACGAGTTCGCGGTTTTCGTCGAAACCGTACACTTCCGTCCGTCCCAATGCGTCGGTAACGACGGTATGGTCTTTGCGGTAGGCGAACGTCCATTCTTCACCGAGGTTGTTGCTGCTTTTAAGCACTTTGCCGTCGGCGTCGTAACGGTCGTATTCGTAGCGGGACACCAGTCCGTCGGGTTGGCTATGTTCGACCATGATGTGGTTTCGGTAGGCGAAACCGCGCAGTTTTTTGCCGTCTCGTCCGTAAACGGCGGTCAAATTGCCGCAGCCGTCGTAGTCGTAGCGCACCAATTCCTTGCCGTTGAAGGTGACGGAAGTAAGGCGGTTGACGTAGAAACGTTCGTCTTCGGAAACGAATACGTCCCGTTCTCCGGCCGGGTCGAAGTCGGGATCGTTGTCGTGCAGACGGATGGAGGAGAATACGGGCTGAAAGTGTCGGCCACTGCCGTCGTAAATGCTGTGCGGCAGTCCGTTGTCGTTGTAGCAGAGGCGGATATGGCGGCCGTTGCGGTCGAGTTGTGCGACCAGTTGGAAAATGCCGCAGCCGGAATCGACTTCGGCAAACAGTAGCCGTGCGCCGCCGTCGGGGGAGGCGATTTGGTAGAGGTCGTCTGAAATCTGAGAAAAGAAGATTTGTTCGTAAGGATCAAAATAGGCGTTATCCAGACCGTAGGGATCTTCTTCGGCGGAAGCAGGTCTTGGGGCAGCCTCTTCTTCATATAAATCGTCTTCATCTTCGTCGGCTGCGGAATAAGGCTCGTCCGCTTCGTCGCTGATATCCGGCAACGAAATTTCCCTGCCCTGTTCATCAATATAGAGGAAACCGTCGGCAGTGCGGACAAGACGCATGGAGAACGGCAGCGACCAACCCTGTCCCAGCCAGCCGTTGCCTATTTGGTCGGAATAGTAGCTGCGCTGCCAAACAAGTGGAAGCGGGGAGTCAAATGCAAAGTCAGTCTCTGTTTCATCAAATAATACTTTGATACCGAGTACGGCATTGACAGGATTACCGATAGCTGCTGCAACCTTACAGGGAATACAGTGACCATGACCAGAAGTAACTACCCCACCATCAGAACCTGCTCCGCTGCCCCCGCCAAAACCACTGACCATCTTTCGTGAAGGCAGTCTAACACTAGGCAAACCTGGGACCATTGAAGCGAGCGAAACCACATCAGATACAGCATCAGCCACATTAGCTGCAGCAGAGTCAGGAGCAACCAAAGAAAGGGCACTAGAGGCAACATCGGCCACCATCTCTATCACATCTACCGGCCCGGCTGCATTAGTCAGCGGCTCAGGCGGATTGGCAGAACCTTGAGACACCATGGCAGGTGCAGAAGGCTGAGGAACAAGAATACCTATGGTGTTACCGGAAGAGGACATGCGATTACTCCGTCGAAATCCTAATTAATCTACAAGTAGAAACCTCAAAACAAGGAACCTCAATCACTTTCTGAGGACTTTGAACACATTATTTTGCAAAAATTATAACAAACAATAAGCTATAAATAAAACTGTATTTGATAAACTTTATTATCTATAATATCATATAGTAAGCGCATATTTTTAAAGATTATTTACATTTCTTTAGTTATTATTTCAAGTGGTTTAAATTTATATTTATCAACACATCAAATTATGCTAGAGTACGAGTCTTAGCAGTTGTATCTAATTAGCAACTTGGGAATCTAAAAACTCTTCTCTTGTGATGACTACTTATGTTTAAGCAAAATGAAGTCTATTTTTTTGGCAAACTGAATCAATCCCGTGATTTTATTTTCTCCGAGAATCTTCAAACTCATGATAGATTCTTTTGGGATAACTGGTTTAACCGATGCTCCGGCCAAAACAAATTAATTTCATTCACTCGAAAAACATATTCCCCTTTGCAAATTTGGCTATTTTGCATCAAATTACCCGATGATCTTATTTATACTGGTATGGCTGCTGGTAGTTCTGATAAAATTGGCAGAAAATACCCATTTGTGTTATTTTATAAACCTAGCTCTATTCCCGAATCACTTGATTCTCTTTTTTTTCTTTTAAAGAAAAAAAATTCCTTTCGCAAGATATTAAAAGAAGGGGAATATTGTATCGAAGATTTTTACAGTAGTGATACAACAGAGAGCTCTATCCTCTCTGAATCCTTTCACAACTTTTTATCTGATTCAGACGGCATTGGTAGTTTTTGGCAAGAGATTGAAAGCGGTTACCACATAAAACATGAAGGCCTCCCCTCATGCTCACTGTTTAATAAGTTATTTGGATTATAAGTAGATGAACACATTTCCTCGATGGGACGAGCCTATCTCTATCGACAGTCCCGAAGGTGTAAATATCGAATACGATAGCCGCTTTTTAGAACTACAAAGCGTAGCTGAAGGCAAACCAGAACAACAATATGGTGACACGATTATTCCGGCAGAAGAGGCCGACTGGGCAACAGTAGAAAAGTTGTGCAATCAATTGCTAGCCGAGTCTAAAGATTTACATGTCTTGGCTTATTATGCACAAGCTCTTACTGCCAAACATGGACTCGTAGGGTTCTACGCTGGCTGCGAAGCAATTAGAGCTAATATAGACTTATATTGGGAATCCATTTACCCCAAACTTGAAGATGAAGACGGTGAATTTGATCCCTTTTACAGGATCAATGCCCTTAGCTCCTTTACTACACTTGATGGCATCATCAAAGAGATTCTTGCATCTAAATTATTGATAAATGGGTTAACTCAACAACCAATTACTGTCAAAGAAGCTGTTTCCATACTACAAGGAAATGATTCACAAAATTATCCAGGAGGTAAAGAGCGGCTAATGCTCGATATTAGAGTAAATGCCGATACAGGGAAACCTGAATTAACTGCATTAATTCAAGCATTGGACTGTCTGAAAGACATCCAACGCATTTTCTCGTCTAATTTACAGGATGAACACTCACTTGATTTTGATGTTATTCAGAAACCCCTTACCCTAATTCACAAAGCCATCAACTATAATGATGGGAGCACTCCCTCAGTACAGCAGACAGAACAGCCTGAGTTACCCTCTGAAACTAACAGCTTGGCTATTACGCAAGAACAATCTATTCAAGAGGCTGATGCATGGCGCCGTCTGAATATTAAAAATCGCGCTGATGTTGATCTGGCTTTAGAGAAAATCTGCATTTATTTTGAAACTCTTGAGCCCAGCCACCCTGCACCACTGTTTATCCGCAGAGTGCAACGACAAATGAATATGAACTTTTATGACATCATGAAAGATATTAGCCCAGAAAGTATTGTCAATTTAGAAGTTTTAATTGGCAAACCAGATGAAGATACAGCAAATTCCTAAAATTAGTAAACCTCATCCACAATTTCGTAAATATCTTTTAGATATACAACATTATTAATTATCCTAAGGTTATAACCATGTCACGAAATAAATCATCAGGTCAAAAGTTTATTGCCCGCAATCGAGCTCCTCGCGTGCAAATTGAATATGACGTAGAGTTGTATGGCTCAGAGAAAAAGATTGAACTGCCTTTCGTTATGGGTGTTATGGCAGATTTGGTTGGTAAACCTGTCGAGCCACTGCCTGACTTGGCCGAACGAAAATTCTTAGAAATTGATGTAGACAATTTCGACGAACGCATGAAAGCCCTTAAACCTCGTGTCGCCTTCAACGTAAAAAATACATTGACAGGTGAAGGGAATTTGAATGTAGAACTCGAATTGGAAAGCATGGATGACTTCTCACCGGCTGCGATAGCTAAAAAAGTAGCACCTCTAAATGAGCTTTTACAGGCACGTACAGAACTGTCTAATTTACTCTCATATATGGATGGTAAAAGTGGGGCTGAAGAACTAATTGGAAAAGTCTTAGGAGACAGCGAATTACTAAAAAGTCTTGCAGCCGCGCCCAAATCAACATCCAAAAATGAACAATAGTCTCTAATAAAACTAGAAGTGAAAGTAAATCATGGCTGAAAAACAATTAGATACCCTAGAAAATGGCAGTTCGCAACATGTGTTTGCAACCAATGAATTTGAACAGCTGCTTCAAAAAGAATTCAAACCTAAAACGGAAGAAGCTAAAAGCGCTGTAACTAATGCAGTCGCAACATTGGCTCAGCAAGCCTTACAAAATGTCGTCACCATTTCAGATGATACCTATCAAACCATTGAAGCAATTATTGCCGAAATTGACAGAAAGCTTTCTGAACAAATCAACTTGATCTTGCATCATGAGGACTTTCAAAAGCTTGAAGGTGAATGGCGCGGCCTGCATCATTTAGTGACCAATACCGAAACAGATACTTTACTGAAAATCAAAGTATTACCTATTTCCAAAAAGGAAGTTGCTCGTAATTTAAAACGCTTTAAAGGTACGGCTTGGGATCAAAGCCCACTCTTTAAACGTATTTATGAGGAAGAATACGGCCAATTTGGCGGTGAACCCTTTGGTTGCTTAGTAGGTGACTATTATTTTGATCACTCTGCCCCTGATGTAGAAATGCTCAATAGTCTTGAGAAGATTGCAGCGGCTGCACACTGTCCATTTATTGCTGGTGCATCTCCCAAATTAATGCAAATGGAGTCTTGGCAAGAATTAGCTAATCCGCGCGACTTAAGTAAAATTTTCCAAAATGCCGAATATGCTCCATGGCGAAGCCTGCGTGAATCCGAAGATTCACGTTATATCGGTTTAGCCCTGCCTCGTTTCCTGTCTCGCCTGCCTTATGGTGCCACAACAAATCCTGTAGACGAATTTGACTTCGAAGAGGAAACAGAAGGTGCAGATCACAATAAATATACTTGGGCCAATGCTGCTTATGCAATGGCAGTAAATATTAATCGCTCATTTAAATACTATGGTTGGTGTACCGCTATTCGCGGTGTGGAATCAGGCGGTATCGTTGAAAATCTTCCCTGCCACACATTCCCAACCGATGATGGTGGTGTAGACATGAAATGCCCAACAGAAATCGCCATTAGCGACCGCCGAGAGGCAGAATTGGCTGCATTGGGCTTTATGCCATTAATTCATCGCAAGAACACGGATTTAGCTGCATTTATCGGTGCGCAATCTTTGCATAAACCATCTGAATATTATGATCCAGATGCTACCGCCAATGCACGTTTATCTGCTCGCTTGCCTTATTTATTCGCATGCTGCCGTTTCGCACACTACTTAAAATGTATTGTTCGTGACAAAGTTGGCTCATTCCGCGAACGTGATGACATGGAACGCTGGTTGAACGAATGGATTATGAATTATGTAGATGGAGACCCTGCCAACTCTACGCAAGAAACGAAAGCACGCAAACCATTAGCTGCTGCAGAGGTAGTTGTAGAAGAAGTAGAAGATAATCCAGGATACTACACTTCTAAGTTCTTCCTGCGTCCTCATTATCAACTTGAGGGGCTTACCGTTTCTCTACGCTTGGTTTCCAAATTGCCTTCGACTAAACAAGAATAGTCAGGCTTAGTTTATTTAGTTGGGTATATTTAGTGCCCTGTTGTTAAATCGCTTGTATTTTTTAACTAGGAGAGTAAAAAATGGCTATTGATATGTTCATGAAAGTTGAAGGTGTAAATGGCGAATCAAAAGATTCTAACCACAAAGACTGGACTAACATCGAAAGTTTTGACTGGGGTGCAGAGCAACCTGGTTCAATGACTAGCGGTGGTGGCGGTGGTGCCGGTAAAGTCAATTTCAATGACTTGACCGTAGTTGCTGCTATCGATAAAGCAGCTCCAACCATTTTGAAAAACTGCGCTACTGGCCAACACTTGAGCAAAGTAGAAATTTCTGTATGTAAAGCTGGTGGTGAACAAATTGAATACTCACGCACTACATTAGAAGATGTCTTAGTGACCGGTGTGAAATTCATTGGCGTACAAGACAATGATGCTCTGAAAATGCGTTATTCATTCCAAGCTGCAAAAGTGAAAAACCAATATTGGGAACAAACCGATAAAGGTTCTAAAGGTGCTGAAGTTCAAATGGCCTTCAATATCAAAGAAAACAAATCTGCATAATTGATATGTAGATTTAATTAAAAAAGCCTGACTTAAAAGGCGTTTTTAAGTCAGGCTTTATATATAAATGTTTTCACTTTTCAGACGGCACTACTTAACTGAAAAATTAATCTTGTTTTTAACTTCTATTATTCATCTTTATAAATTAAATAAGGGATCATTGAAATGGATTTGAAGACTAAATTATCAGAGATGATTGAGCTTGTACGTTCAAATCCTGACAATCAAGAACATCGTTTAGCACTGATTCAATATCAGTGTCTGTGCGCAAAATGGGAACAGGCTTTAAAACAGATTGGACAATATCAAAAACTGTTTCCTCATACCCAAAAACCTTTAATGCTTTATCTTATTGAAAATATTTCTGCTGAAATGCGGCGTCAGGCAGTTTTGGAAGCCCAACAAAAACCAAAAACACTAGAACAACACGCAAGCAAACTTGATATTCTTCAAAAGCAACTCTCTTTAGTTGCCCATGTTTCAGAACAGAAAAATAAAGCCCTTGTCGATGATTATACTGTGCTATCTGAGAATATAGAAGGCTCGCCCGTACATATTACTTACCTTTTAGCAGATAAATCAGTTTCCGAGATTGATAGTGACTGGATTATGGATGGAGACGTACGTACCGCCTTCGTTTATGAATATTTCTATCAAGGTCACTACTACTGGCAAACATGGAATTCTATTGAAAATATTTCTTTCAAGACACCAAGTTCCTTACTGGACATCATTTGGAGGCCGTCTGAAATCAAATTTACTAATGGTGAATGTATTCAATGTACCAGCCCTGCTCGTTATGCTGTTATGCCTGGTGAAGAAACAGCATGGTCAGATCTACTAATGAAATGTTCACAAACTGACTGGATAGAAATAGCAGAGCAACTCTTTACAGGGGTTGGTCAAAAAACTTTGTATACCGACAACCATGATTTTGGCCTTTTAGATATTTGTAATATTAGATTTGAACAAAATCATTAAAATCTATCCATCTTTCAAACCCAACAATTAAACATGTCGCAATTCAAAAATCAACTGTTACCCTCTTTATTTGACAGACTAACAGATGAAGAGCCACGCAGAAAAAAAGAGGCACGCTCCGATCAGGTCATTAATCTTGATCAATATCGGCAAGCAGTACTGCGTGATATTCTTTATCTACTGAATACATGCAACATGCAAGCAGAAACTATGGGGATTGACCTAACTGAAAATGTACGCTCTTCTACATTAAATTATGGTATCCCTCCCCTTTCTGGTATTAATTTTTCCGATATTGAATGGCAAGATGTGGAACAGAATATCAAACAAGCCATCATCGATTTTGAACCGCGTCTTGAAAATAAGACTCTACAAGTGATCGTAAATACCTCAGACGATGATGACGATGCTTTACACAATAAACTCATTATTGAAATCAAAGGTTACCTGAAACTCAATCCTTATCCTAAAGAATTCTTGCTCCGAACCAGCATGGATGTTGAAACAGGATTGTTTGACTTATTAGATGGGGGAAATGGGGCTTGAATAATAAATTACTGTCTTACTACAACAAAGAGCTAACTTTTCTAAAGGAAATGGGTAAAGAGTTTGCAGCCCAATATCCTAAGATAGCCTCAAGATTAGCTTTAGATACAACTGATATTCCTGACCCCTATGTTGAAAGACTCTTGGAAGGGGTAAGTTTTCTTACTGCACGCACCCAACTTAAACTGGATGCGGAGTATCCTCGTTTTGTCCAAAGAATCTTAGAAGTTGTTTATCCTGACTTCATCAATCAAAAACCGGCTGCAGCTATTGTCAATCTAGAGCCTACTAATCAATATAACGCTGATGTGATCAATCTACTGGAACGAGGAAAAATATTAAGGTCTCTGCCTATTGATGAATTTAGAGTAAGTTGTCCATTTTCTGTAACTAAAACTACTGAAATTCTGCCACTTCGTATTGAAAAAGCCAAATATACTGACTCAATAGGTTATTTACCAAACGCACTCCCTGCACTCAAACAATCCTCTGGTAAGAAAGTACAATCTGCCTTGCGTTTGGATTTTTCATTGAGCGTACCAGGTACATGTTCAGAGATGTTGCCAGATGAATTATCTATATTTTTGGGTACAGAGCTTTCCAAATCATCTTCATTGCTGTTTCTATTGGCTTCTGAATGCGTGGGTGTTGTTTGCCACAGTTACGAAAATCCAAAACAATGGTATTACCCATTACCTACTACACCAGAACATCGTGGTTTTCGAGAAGATGAAGCCTTATCATTTAATTTAGATAAATCGGTGAGTGCATTCCGAATTATGCAGGAGTATTCACGCCTACCGGAAAAGTTTCTATTTATTTCTCAAAAAAATATTAAACAAGCCGTCCAACAAGCCGAAAAAAAAGGACACTTACCTAAAGTACCTGAACATTTAGAGGAAATCGTAAACGATAAGGGAGTCAATAAAAAAATTATTACTTATCGTAAACGCTATTTTAGTCTTTCATTTTTATTCAGTAATAAAATACCTGAATTAACTGAGCTGATCGGTGTAGATGATTTCTCTGTAAATGCCGTACCAGTCGTCAACTTATTCAGAAAAAAAAGCTCACGCTTTCCGGTAAATATTCAAGATCAGGAGTACCATGTCGTTATCGACCGTACCCAGCCCCTGAATTATGAAGTCTACGCTATCGAGCAAGTAAAAGGCTTTGATACCAACAACCTTCAAACCGTAGTATTTTCACCAATGTACAAAGCACCGGATATAGGACTCTTTCCTGAGTCCCAAACTCAACATGCTTATTTTTCTGCTCGTCGTGCTGATAGAGTACCATCCGAAAACTCAGCTAAAAATGGTTTTCGCTCTTCCTATTTAGGTAGTGAGGTATTTTTATCTCTTGCTAATAATCAGAATTACGCCTTTAATTCAAACATACAACACCTTTCTGTCGATACTTGGTGTACAAGCAGAGATTTGCCTCTAATCATGCCTCGAGACGGAGAATCTGACTTTCTTATTGAGGGATTTTTGCCAGTCAAATCAATTAAACTGATTTCTAAATTAACAAGGCCTCAAGAAGCAGTAAGTGAAGATAGGACACTTTGGTCATTTTTAAATCAATTGAGCTTAAATTACCTATCGCTCTTGAATACTGATAAAGAAGATGCGCCTGTTGCTTTGAAAGAGCTTTTAACAGTATTTGTTTCTTCTGAAAGCGATTTACTGAAAAAACAGATTGAATCAATTACACGAGTTGAAACCTCAATTATTAACAAAGTAGTCCGTCATTATGGAGTTGCAGCCCCTATCAGAGGAATCAACATTACTATTACACTAGACGAAGCTCAATTAGGCGGCGTCCATCCTTTCCTATTTGGATCAGTTTTAAACCATTATTTCCGACGTTTGGTGTCTATTAACTCATTTGTACAACTGAGAATTGACACGCTCCAGCAAGGTCATATTGCTACTTGGCCGTCTGAAATTGGAGAGAGAATGATTATATGAGTCCAGTCAACCCTAAAACAGATTTTGGTGACTCATTAGACAATGCTTGGGATGAAAAACTTACAGTCTTTTTAAATAAAGTTTCCTCTCAGCCGTATAAGTATGATTATTTTTCACTCTTGCGCCAGCTTGAGTCCGTTAAATTTATTACTGGTGGGCAAATATTAGGCAAAGCTATTAGCCCCAAAATGGAGAAAATAAGGATCCACCAAAATCCTTCGCTTACTTTTGCCCCACGCAATCTCCAATCGGTAACCTTATCACCACATTATGTAGAAATTTCCATTAATGGATTTGGTCTGTTTGGCCCATCTGGCCCACTACCTCTACATTTAACCGAGTATGCTTATGAACGCCAACATCAACACGGTGACCGGGCATGGGCAGGTTTTGCAAATATGTTGCAACACCGTCTGGCTATCTTATTCTATCGAGCATGGGCTAATGCCCAAAGCATTACATCTTTAGATAAAAATGCTGAAGACCGCTTCGGAAAATATATTGCCAGTTTTAACGGCCTTAACATTCCGACCACACATAACAAAGGCTTAATTCACGAATTTGCCAAACGTTATTTTTCCGGTCTATTGATAAAACAAAGCCGATCTGCAGTCAACCTGCAACAACTGCTCACTCGCTATTTCCAAGTTCCCGTTAACATTCAAACTAACGTGGGGTACTGGGTTAAGGTTGAAGAAGAGAAAACGCAAATTGGGATTATGGGTAACTACACACTTGGTGATGGTTTACTACTAGGTGACAAACTCTATGATGTGCAAAGTAAATTTCGGATTATTATTGGCCCACTTACCTTACCAGCCTACCAATCATTCTTTAAAGACGGTATTAATACAGCCCGTTTACGAGAATGGGTTCGTTTATTTGCCGCAGAAGAATATGAATGGGACATTCAACCTATTCTGATGCAAAAAGAAGTTCCACTGATGGATTTAGGAGGGAACACTCAACTCGGCTTATCAACTTGGCTGGGAAATGTTTCCCGAGACGCAGAAGACTTGATTGTCAGCAATCATTAATCGGCTTTTCAGACGGCCATCGTCGATAAAAGCTTTAGAAAACTATTTTTGGACATATTTGAAATAATTTAACTAAGGACGTCTTATGTCAAACATCAGCCGCAGCGTATTATTTGGTAAGTTAAATACTACTTTGTATAAAACTTTGGAAAATGCCTATACCTTCTGTCGTCTTCGAGAAAACAGCTATGTTGAATTAGTACACTGGCTACACTCTCTACTTCAAACTGAAAAAACAGATATCTTCTGCCTGATAAATCAGTTTAACTTAGATGAAGTCAAAGCACGAAAAGATGTATTGGCTGCAGTAGAAAAATTACCTGTTGGTGCTACTGCCGTTATTGACTTCTCCGAACATATCCAAACCCTTGTCGAACAAACTTGGACATACAGTTCACTAAAATTTGGTACAGACAAAATCCGTACAGCTCATATTTTCTATACCATGCTGCAAAATAAGACTTTACAGGGTATTCTGGCCAATATTTCATCTGAGTTCCTGAAAATCAAACCGGAGACATTGGCAAACAATATTATTGCTATTACTGCTAACTCTGAAGAGAATCTTGATGTTACCCAGAATGCCTTATCTTCCGAGCCTAATGCTACCCACAAAGAAAGTGCCTTAGCTAAATACGGCAGCAATCTTACCGAAAAGGCTAAAAATGGCGAAATAGATCCAATCACAGGCCGTGACACTGAAATCAGACAAATGATTGACATCCTAATGCGTCGCCGTCAAAACAACCCGATTCTTACAGGTGAAGCCGGTGTTGGTAAGACTGCTGTGGTTGAAGCTTTGGCATTACGTTTAGCTGCCGGAGATGTTCCGCCTGGGTTGAAAGACGTTCAATTAATTCTATTGGATATCGGTTTGCTCAAAGCTGGTGCCAGTGTTAGCGGAGAATTTGAATCACGCCTCAGAGCAGTTATGGATGAAGTAGAATCCAGCCCAACCCCAATCGTGCTATTCATCGACGAAATCCATACTTTAATTGGTGCCGGTGGAGCTGTCGGTACTGGTGATGCTGCCAACTTACTCAAACCTGCATTAGCTCGTGGCAAACTTCGTACTATTGGTGCAACCACATGGGCAGAATACAAAAAATATTTTGAAAAAGATCCTGCCCTAACTCGTCGCTTCCAAGTTGTACAAGTAGATGAACCCGATGAAGAAAAAGCCATCAACATGCTTAGGGCATTGAATGCTTCTCTAGAAAAACACCATAAAGTGATTATTCTTGATGAAGCAATCCAGGCTGCTGTAAAACTTTCTCACCGCTATATTCCAGCACGTCAGCTCCCCGATAAAGCTGTAGGCCTGATTGATACTGCCTGCGCACGTGTTGCAGTCAGCCAACATGCTGTACCTGGAAGCATTGAATATCTACGCAAGAAGTCAGAAGCATTAAAACTTGAGCAAGCAAATTTAGAACGTGAGAAAAAACTCAGTTTTGATTCTGAAGCTAGAATCACAAATATTGGTAAAGAATTAACTGAGGTTGAAGGCCGTCTGAAAAAATTAGAAGACAGATGGAAATCTGAAGCAGACTTAGTTGCCGAGCTATTGGCTGTACGTGAACAAATCATGCAGGTTGAACAAGAAACAACCGATGAAGAAAATAAACAGTTGCGTACCCGCCAAAAAGAACTGGTTACTAAATTGAAAAAACTGCAAGGCGTCCAACCTTTGGTTATGCCGTTAGTAGACAGTCGTACGGTTGCTGACGTTGTAGCAGACTGGACTGGAATTCCTGTCGGAAAAATGATGAAAGACGAGGTTGAGGCTGTATTACAGCTTGCTGATACCTTAAATAAGCGCATCATCGGCCAACGCCACGGTTTGGATGCGATTGCCCGCCGTATTCAAACTTCACGCGCCAATCTAGACAATCCCAACAAGCCTATTGGTGTTTTCATGCTTGCTGGCCCTTCCGGCGTGGGTAAAACCGAAACTGCACTGGCTCTAGCCGATACATTATATGGTGGTGAACAAAACGTGATTACCATCAACATGAGTGAATATCAAGAAGCTCATACTGTATCCACTTTGAAAGGAGCTCCTCCAGGTTATGTCGGCTATGGTGAAGGTGGCGTATTGACTGAAGCTGTACGTCGTAAACCTTACAGTGTTGTCTTACTCGATGAAGTAGAAAAAGCACATCCAGATGTTCATGAAATCTTTTTCCAAGTATTCGACAAAGGCTGGATGGAAGATGGCGAGGGCCGCTATATCGACTTTAAAAACACCATTATCATTCTTACCACCAACGTTGGTACAGATTTAATTATGGATATGTGTGATGATCCCGAAATGTTGCCTACTCCAGAAGGCCTAACTAAAGCCCTGCGTACTCCCCTGCTGAAAACTTTCCCAGCTGCTTTATTAGGCCGGATGCAAGTTATTCCTTACTATCCGCTATCCGATGATATGCTCTCAAAAATTGTTGAATTGCAATTAGACCGTATCGTAAAACGCATTAAAGATAATCATGGCATCGACCTACACTATACCCCTGAAGTGTTAAAACTAATCACTTCACGTTGTACAGAAGTTGAATCAGGTGGCCGCATGATCGATGCGATTCTTACCAATACGGTTCTACCACAAATCAGCCAAGAACTACTTACCTGCGCAACACAGGGGAAACAAGTTTTGAGCGTAAATATCGACGCAAGCAATCATGACTTCAATTACCAATATAAATATAAACTTAGAAAGAAAAATACTTTATAATTCTAAGTAAAATAAGAAATCTTAGTATTTCGATCGACAGTCATAGACCAACTAGTTCCTAAAATCTAGGCTGTCGATTAATTTAAAATTTCTATCATTAAATACAATCACTATTGATGTACCTAGGTAACCAAAATGCATGGAAAACTGATAAAATATATATCATTTGCAATGATATCTTTGATGGTAAGCGCATGCGCATCCAACCATAAACCACCAAAAGAATCTGACGAAAGTGGAGAAAAAATTGATGTACAAATCATAGTTTCTCCCGATGTCAATCCAAATTTAGTTGATCAACCTTCCCCCATAAGATTGGATTTATATCAACTGTCATCTGATGGTGAATTTAAAAAAGCAAACTATTTTGATCTTACTAATAATGCTAAAGAAACTTTAGGAGACAAATTAATTCAACAAAACCAATTCATGTTACACCCTGATACGGTTTCTGTATTACCTATCAAGATGGATTCTCATCTGAAATACCTAGGTGTTGTTGCCAGTTATCGTGATTTGGATAATAGTCAATGGAGATTAATTTTATTAAAACAAAAACAACGATGGTATCAGTTTGGGAAACACTATTTCTACGTGAATATTGGGAAAAATGAATTATATCAATTATCGAAATCAGAGATGCAAGAAATGCTAAAAGAATATAAAGAGCGCCATCCTGATGATCCGACTATCAAAGAAAATGGGAAAACTCGTAAGAATAATAGTGATCTGAGCAAAGGCATTTTCCGCGAGGAATAAATACTTATATATAAATAATTTGAGGTTGAATGCATGGCAATTGAAGCAAAAGTAGTTTGGTCGGAGGGAATCTTTATTACCCCACAGCATTTCCAGCAATTTGAACGTTATCTTGAGTCTGGATTACGTCAACTAGCTGTTTCTAAAGAAGGTTATTTTTGGGGATTTTCATCTTTAGTACTGGATTCAGACGGCCTCAAACATGGTGTTCTTGGTATTCGTGAAGCAGAAGGTATTTTTCCTGATGGTTCTATATTTGTGTTTTCCCAAAAACAACTTGAAAATTTAAGCTTAAAAGTACCTGCAAACATAAAAGATACCAAAGTTTGCTTAGCCATTACTCTGCCATCCTCTGTCAATAATGAGATTGACTTTCTAAATCAAAATTCTGCTCACTCTTACCGATATAAAGCATTTGAGAAAACCCTTGCAGATACAACAAACTCCGAATTAGACGGTCGCCAAATTACACTAGCAGATCTTAATCCTACATTGATTTTAGAAAATGATTTAACTAGCAATCAAACTGCCCTTCCTATTGCAGTTATCCGATCCAGTTCAGCAGACTTTGAAATCATTCTAGACGAATCATATATTCCACCTTCCCTAGGAAGCCAAAAGCAACAACACCTAAAAGCTTACATTTCAGAAATATATGGCTTATTAATGCAAAAAAGCAATAGTCTAGCTAACGCTGTAAACGACCCGAATACCGGAGGTTCTGTTGAAGTAATGGACTTTATGATGCTTCAGACCATCAATCGGTATCTGGCTTATTTGCATCATGAAAATGAAGGCGCTCGTCAAACTCATCCAGAACAATTATTTGTCAACTTATCAAAATTATGTGCTGATTTAATGACTTTCCTTCCTTCACGCAAGGTAGGAGATGTTCCTATTTATGAACACAATGATCTAGCATCATGTTTTGGTAAATTATTTTTTAACTTGCGCAAATCACTGTCTATTGTACTTGAACAAAGAGCAATTAGAATTCCATTAGATTTGCGTGATGAAGCAACCCGAGTCGCCCAAACTCCTGATCAAAGCTTACTGGATAAAGCTTCATTTGTCCTAGCCATCAAAGCTGATATGCCTAACGAAGCCTTACGCCAAAAAATTCCAAGTGTAGTAAAAATAGGTACTGTAGAAAAAGTTAAGGAATTGGTTGCTTACCATTTACCTGGAATTAAAGTTCATGCGTTATCCGTGGCACCAAGAGAATTACCATACCATAGTGGTTATGTTTATTTTGAATTAGATAAAAAACATGAATTATGGGATATGTTTGATACTTCCTCAGGTATGGCTTTCCATTTGGCTGGTAATTTCCCTAATTTAGATGTTGAATTTTGGGCGATTAAGTCTTTAAGTTAATTTGATTTAATTTGGAATTTCATTATGAATAACCAGAATAATACTGCAAACAACGCAGTAAATGTTTATAACCCTTTAATTGAAGCTGCTAAACCTGTTCTTATCTTGGCTAACTCTATGCAGCAAACTACTAGTCAATTATCTACTGACAGCCTAATTAATAAATTCTCTCTCTTAATTAATAATTTTGAAGAGAATGCTGAAAAAAATGGAGCTAAATATGATGCCATTCAGGCTGCAAAATACTGTCTTTGTACATTTGTAGATGAATTAGCAGTCCGTGCAGGCTGGGCTGATGAAACTTGGTCAAAGAATAGCTTATTAGTATCTTTTTACGATGAAACTTGGGGTGGAGAACGTTTTTTTGAAATCATTCAAAATTTGAAACAAGATTCTGATAAGAATATTGATTTATTGGAGTTTATGTATTTATGCCTACAATTTGGTTACAAAGGTAAGTACCAGGTTCTAAACAATGGGGAGCTTGAGATCGATAAAATTAAAAGGGACCTACTTGCCTTAATTCACAGTAAACGACCTGACCAAACTGCTAATCTTTTTAAACATAACCCGATTATTACAAATAATATTCAAAGGAAACGCAGGCTTGCTATTCCTTTATGGGTAGTAGGCGTATTAGGAGCTGTTGCATTAGGTGTAGGCTATTTTACAATGCAATGGTCATTAGGAGATAAATTCAATACAGCCAGTACAAAAGTAAACAGCCTCAAACTCCCTTCAGTAATCACCAAACAACAGGATACACAAAAAACAGTCCGACTACGGCCTTTATTGGAAAATGAGATTGCTAGAAAATTAGTATCTGTGGAAGATTTTCAAGACAGAAGCACTGTTACTATTTTAGGTGATGGCTTATTTGAATCCGGCTCTGCACAAATTCAAGACCAATATTATCCTGTTTTGGCTGCGGTTAGCCAAGCCTTAGATAGTGTGGAAGGACAAATTATTGTTACGGGATACACTGACAATCAGCCAATTCAGAGCTTAAATTTTCCATCCAACTGGCATTTATCACAGGCTCGGGCAGATGCAGTAAAAGAAATTTTATTGAATTACGTTAAAAATGGTGGAACACGCATCCGTTCTGAAGGGCGAGGCTCAACCGATCCTGTAGCACCAAACGATACTTTGGAGAACAGGGCTAAAAACCGAAGGGTTGAAATTACATTATTTACTACAGAAACTGGACCCAAACTAGGTAGCACAGTCGAAATAAAAAACAATACCTCCAATCCTTAACAAAACGGTAGTGCAAACACACAATAATCTATTTTAGATTGATACGGAAAAAATAGACATGAAAAAAATTATTTATTTTCTAGGTTCTCGCTCTTTATGGGTGATGTTGGGTATTACTGGCCTAATTATATTAGTATGGTTTATTGGCCCATTAATCTCCATAGGTGAAGTTCGCCCCTTAGTAAGCAAAACTATTCGTTTTGCAGTGTGTGCCACTATTATTGGTATTTGGTTGGCTAAAGCTGTATTTCGCCAATATCGTGAATCCCGACGAAACGCTGCTTTATTGAAAGAAATTCGAGCAGCCCAAGAACCTATTTTAAAAAGTGCAAATGATGTTAGCTCTATGAGCCGCCAGTTTGCTGAAATGGACAAAGTATTAAAGAATGCTAAATTTTCTAAATCTAAAAACAGTTTGTTGGCTAGACTAGAAGAAGGTCAATACCTCTATCAAATGCCATGGTATGTTGTCCTAGGGGCAGCAGGATCTGGTAAAACGACTGCACTCAAACGTTCTGGCCTTAACTTCCCCTTAGAGAGCACTTTGGGGACATCTGTAAGTGGCCTAGCAGGTACACGAGATTGTGATTGGTTCCTATCGGATGAAATAGTATTTCTCGATACAGCTGGTAGATTATCTTTACATGACAATCATAGCAGTAAAGATTCTAGTGACTGGGAAGAATTTGTAACGCTGCTACAACGTTACCGACCTAAACAGCCAATAAACGGAGTATTGGTTACTGTAGGCGTAGATGATTTATTGGGCGGAAAAACCAATATAACAGAAATCTCAGTAGAACTGCGTAAAAGAATCCATGAAATGCATACTAAATTAGGTATACATTTTCCAGTTTATCTTATGATAACCAAATTAGATTTATTGCATGGTTTTAATGAATTCTTTAACCATCTAACTGAAGAACAAAGAAATCAATATTTAGGGATTCCTCTATCTAATACAGAAGGAATGGAAACCCCTATCGCTACTGCTTCTAATGCCTTAGCAGATATTGTAGATAAATTACGCTCCTCTATGTTGGGTACTGTTCACCAATTAGAATCCACTGAAGACAAGGCTGCGGCTTTTGCATTCCCTGAGGAGTTCGAGCGTCTTAATCAGGCCGTACTTTCCCTATTTAAAGAACTGTCTAAATCTTCAAAATTTGAGCAACCTATCGCATGGAGAGGTGTTTATTTTTCAAGCTCAACTCAAACAGGACAACATCTCAACCCTATACTGGAAGGTTTGCAAAGTGATTTCCAATTATCTAAAAAATACTTGGATTCAAACCAGGCCTCTACTCAGAATAACGAACATAGCTTTTTCTTAAATAGACTATTTGCTGACGTTATTTTAAGCGAGGCAAATTTGGCTGGTGAGAATAAATCTTGGTTTGTCAAAAAACAAATCTTGTATTGGCTAGGTATTGGAGCTATTGCAACTGTAGTAATCGCATGTTTGACAATGATGTTGAATAGTTACTCCAATAACCAATCATATCTTGAACAGGTTGATAAAAAAGCAACTGACTTAGCTTCAGATGTAAAAAAATATACAGACGGCCCTGATTTACTTAAGGCTGTAACATTTGCTGAACAAGTTAGAGATACAACTACCAGTAAAGAAATTCCAGATTTATTATCCCCTCCGCTCAGCTATCGTATTGGCCTTTATCAAGGCAGCCAAATGAAAGATGTTGGGGAGTCAGCCTATTATAGAATTCTTCAAGACAACGTAATGCCATTAATCAGCTATAAGTTGGATGAACTTCTACGCACAGCTAATGGCTCCAACAATATTAATAGCTATGATGCATTAAAAGCTTATCTTATGATGTTCCACAAAGAACATTTTGATGCTGCTTTTATGCAAAACTGGTTAATGTCCAATTTGTCTAAAACAGAATCATCAGGTATGAGTGACCAACAAAAAAAATCTGTTGAAAAAGCTCTGAATCAGATTCTTTCAAAACAAAGCATTACACCAAGCGTTCCCTATGATGAAGAATTAGTAGAACGTCGTAGACAGGAAATTGCGCAAAGAGACATTGCAACCATGGTATTAGAAGATACCATAAATACAGTTACTCTCTCTGGAAAGGGAGGAGTTACACCTGTATCCTTTTCAAGTATGGGTGGAGTGCAAAGTCACTTGTTATTCCGACGTAAGACTGGTGGAACTCTGAAAGAACCTATTAACTTTATTTATACCAAAGAAGCCTACATTACTAAAGTTTTGCCTGCTATGGTTAAATCTGCAGAGCAGTTTTTTAATGAAGACAACTGGGTATTAGGTGACTATGCTTCTTTAAGTCAAAGCAAGGCATCTGTCCTTTCTGATGCCCAAAGAATCTATTTCAGTAATTACATCAAAGTTTGGAATAGTTATTTATCTGATTTGTCATTAGTAACACCAAAGTCATCACGAGAGAGTACTCAAATTGCTAAGCTGCTATCTGAAAAGAACTCACCTTTAGTCAATATTATTAAAGGAATTAGTGATAATACGACTTTAACTATTGACAAACGAATAACAGAAAAAGCTGGAAGCAAAATTACTGATTGGTTAAATAGAGCGGGACTCTCGAAACTCTTAGAGAGTGAAGAGGGGAATAATGTAAAGAATGAATTAGCTGCTTTAAAACAAGCAACTCCAGTCGATGATGCTTTTGCAGATTTCCATATATTAACTGAAACCACTAATGATCAACCTCCAGCTATTAATAACGTTACAGAAGCTATAAATGATTTATATGTTTATTTAGTTGCCGTTAATGTTGCTGTAGAAAAAGGAGTGGACTTACCACCTGATGATCCTTTCGTAAAATACAAGGCTGAAGTAAATAGACTGCCACCTCCCTTTCGCCAAATGTTAGATAACTTTTCTGAAATTATTCTGAAAAACACTAACAAAATTGTTGATGAAAAAATTTTATCTACTTTAGAAAAACAAATGGCCACATTGACTAATAGTTGTCAAGAAATACATCAACAAGGATACCCTTTCGATAAAGGATCGGAGGACAATGTCGCATTAGAGAGTTTCACCAGTATATTTGGTCCCAATGGTATCTACAGTAAATTTACCAACTTGACTGGTGAAGCTGCCGTATTGGCACGCTCAGAAAAACTGGAAACTTTAACTGCTAAAAATGATGCGTTTAAAGATCGTTTTGCAAAGCTAAATGATATAGCAGACATTCGACAAGGGTATTTTGATAAAGGATCAGAAACTCCTACATTCGACTTTTCAATTAAAGTTTTAATTCTTGATACCAGTTTAGAAAGTGTAAATATTTCATATGCAGGTAAGAGCTATGTATACAGCCATGGTCCTGTAAATCCTGTAACCTTTACTTGGCCATCCAAGAGTGAAAATGCTTTAGCTAAAATAGATATCTCATCTCCCCAAATCAACAGCGCAGGTATTAGTTCAACTGGGCCGTGGTCAATCTTCCGCCTTATTGAAAAAGGTAAAATTATTCGCCAAACAGGAAATACCACTGTTGTCGAATACAATATTAAAGGAAAAAATCTTATACTTGAATTTACTACTTCTACTGCCTTTAATCCATTTAATTTAAGTAAATTACGGAATTTTCAGTGTATTTAAAAGTTTCAATAGAGATGTAAATAATATTATCTAAAATATCACTTCCACATATTTTATCCCTATTTAAAATATAGGATAAAAATACTTCTAACCGGAATATTGGTTTAAGATTGACAAGGAGTTTCCCGAAATGAATAGAACTATCGTTGCTCATACGCCTTTGGGATCACAACTATTATTCAAAAAAATGCTTGGAACAGAATCCGTTTCAAATCTGTTTGAGTTCAATATTACATTGGTCTCCCCAAACCCAAATTTACAAGGCAAAGATATTATTGGTCAGTTTGTAACATTGGAAATTGATACTGAAGCAAGCAGTCCTCGTTACCTAAATGGTCTGGTTACCGATTTCGGTTATATTGGAGAAGATGAGGACGAGGAAGGTTATCATGCCTATACTTGTACCACTCGCCCATTCATGTGGTACCTCACTCAAAATACAGACAGCAGGGTTTTCGTTGATAAGTCCGTATTAGATATCGCTAATGAAGTCTTAGCACCATTCGGATTCCCATACCAGATAAAATGTCAAAAAGGGTATCGAACAAGAGGCTTTTGTGTTCAATATCAAGAAAATAGCTTTGATTTCTTAAACCGCCTATTTGAACAAGAAGGTATCTACTATTATTTTGCCCACAGTAACGGTTCACATGAGCTGGTTATTACTGATGATGTCGGTGTTTTAGAAGCTATTTCATCCCCTAACATCCCCTACCACTCTCGAAATACTGCACCAGGGGCACCAAATATCGCCTATATTGATATTTGGGAAGAACGAGATGCTTTAAAATCTAGTCAATTTGTTACTCGAGAATACAATTATAAAAATGCTAAAGTACCGATGATGTCTTCAGACTCAGTTCATGACTTTAATTCGGTATCTATGGAACACTATGACTTCTACACAGGTTTTAGTGATGTGGCAGAAGCACAAAATTACAGTCAGGTTCGTAGTGAAGATTTGAAAAGCCAAACCAAGATTATTACTGGCTCAGGCACTGCACTGACACTTGCTCCAGGTTATACGTTTATCCTGAGCAAACACCCTCATGCATCTTCTAATACCGAATATACTATTTTAAAAGCTGATTATGATTTCGAAGAGGCAGGCTATACGTCTGGAGACCGTATTGGCAAATTTAGAATTTCATTCCGCGTATTACCTAAATCTTATCCATACCGCCCTCCTCTTAAAACTCCCAAGCCAAAAGTTTTAGGGACACAAGCAGCTACGGTAACAGGACCTGCAGGTGAAGAGGTCTACACCAATGAATATGGCGATATTAAAGTCCAGTTCCACTGGGATCGCTATGGAAAAATGGATGAAAACAGTTCCAACTGGGTACGAGTAACTCAGGGCTCTGCTGGTGCTGGCTATGGCTCTATTAATACACCACGCATTGGCGAAGAAGTACTGGTTGATTTTATTAATGGCGATGCTGATCGACCCATTGTATTAGGCCGTCTGTATAACAGCGCAATGTCGCCACCATGGGGATTTCCTGCTGCAGCTAAGCAATCCGGTATCAAGAGTAAAAGTTTTAACTCTCCATTAGCCAACTTTAACGAACTGATGTTCAATGATACTGCTGGGTCTGAAATGGTCAACTTCCAGGCACAGAAAGACTTGACCTCACTTGTTAAGAATAATGAAACCCGTAACGTCAACAACGACCGAACCACTACAATTGGTAATAATGAAACTGTAACAGTAGTAGGTGATCGAGCTAAAACCGTTCAAAAAAACGAAACTGCCTCAATTACCCAAAACCGTACCAAATCAGTCGGCCAAAACGAAACTTCCAGTATTACCCAAAACCAAAGCATTAGTGTTGGCCAAAACCAAAGTACTTCTGTGGGTAAAGATCAGAGTGTTTCTGTCGCTAAAAATCGAACCCATTCTGTTGGCCTCGATGAAAACATTGGCATCGGAAAAAATCAGGCTTTAACCGTAGGCTTGGATCAAAACGTTTCTATCGGCAAAAATCAAGCATTGACCGTTGGTGCCAATCGTAACAAAACCATTGTATCCAACGAGGTAAGCAGCATTGGTGGCAATAAGCAGGAAACCGTCAGCCTAAATGGTATGAGCAACGTTGGTATCGGACAAATGACCAACATTGGCGCTGGCTATATGCTAAACGTCGGAGGTGGTTGGATGACCAACGTTGTTGGTGCCGAAATGCATAGCGTTGGCCTAGTTATGGGACTTAATGCAGGTTTAAATATTGGCCTTAATGCCGGCAATAAAATTACCTTATCTGCTGGGAGCAAAATTACCCTTCAAGTAGGCAACTCAATGATTGTAATAGATAAAAATAAAATCTCTATCGTTAGTAAAAAAGTTAAGATCGTTGGCACTAATGTAGTAGATATGGATGGTAAAAAAGTCGATATCAACTAGAAGAAAAGGTATATAAATGTTCGAATTGGAGAACTTTACCTGCTTTCATACGCAGCAATTTAAAAACATCGACCAGTTAGATCGAACATATGATGTCGTAGTTGCTAAAGTCAGTTATGAGTTTGAAATCGATCCTGTAACTGGAAAAACCGTACTTAAGTTTGCCCAAACGCAGACGCCTCTTACATTTGCAGATACTTTTTACGGTGAACCATCTCAAACTTCAACTCAGTTTGAAAGCGACTTCTGCCTTTATAAACCTAAAACTGATTTAGTGGTCAATGCAATCGCCTATGCACATGATGACACTCCCGCTCGGCAACTTGCTGTAGCGGTGAGTGTTGGCGATTACCAAAAAAGTCTGGCTCTTACTGGCGAGCGCTACTGGGTAAGAGAGATAGCCGGATGGTCTCTAAGCGAACCAGATCCTATTCTCTCCTTGCCCATCCGCTATGAATTTGCCTTTGGCGGTAGTGCAGTTGAAGACGATCATGAGGGGCATCAGCAAAATCCTGTCGGTATTGGTTATTATCCCAAATCCCAACTCAAACAAAATGGGTTCAAAAGGATATTAAAGGCTCACCAGATTTATGACCCAAGCCATCCGGTACGAGATCCTGCTGAAAATGTTGCTCCTGAAGGATTTGGCTTTATGCCCCGTTATTTTGCGCAACGGGCACAACATTCAGGTACTGCCGATGCAGAATGGATAGCTAACCGTGCACCTTTATTACCAAAAGATTTTTCTATGGCTTATTGGAACGGTGCTCATCCTTCCCTTCAATTGCCACATCTAAAGCCTAACCATATCTATACACTAGGATTTACCGGCATGGTACATTCCTTTCAAGCGCCCAATCAGTACTTTACTGTCGAACTACCGGTAGAGACTGTATTTGTACATGCCCATACCGCATCTAATATGTCTTTGTGTAAAGACATGGTGTTGGATACCGTACTCGTTGATGTAGAACAACGCCGCATCGACTGTACATACCGGACTTCTTTTGCAGAAGAGCTGGAAATTTCTGCATGTCAACTCAGGTTTATTGCTCGACATGAACGGGCAGAACAAATCGCAGCCGCAGTTGCATGCCATACTTCACAAGACAAATTTATCCCGATACCGCCTTCTCTTGCGGCACTCGCGTAAACAACTAAAAGACCGTCTGATTATCAACCGATTGTAGCCAATTTTTCAGACGACCCCATCCCCCCAACAGGAGCACCCAATGGCCGTCAATAAAATCGCCCGTAAAAGCAGCAAATTCCGCGTTGTCTTTACCGTCCCCGATTTCTGCTGGCCGCCTCCACCCGCTCCCCCTTCCGTTCCACCCATCCCCTTCCCACTCTTTGCTG